>PWZW01000165.1 GCA_003567255.1 Puniceicoccaceae bacterium
ACTTTGTTGCCTACGACAACAACATTTTCGACATAACCCTCGGGCTCCGGTACTAAGCTTGAGCGAGGCGTATTGGAACTCTCTGCCATATACAATGACTCAATGCCTCGGAAGAGGCATTTTTTCTTACATGAAAGCTCCTATTTTTTCTCATCTCCAGCGCGTCCTGCTCGTCACTGCATTATTGCTTCCCTTAGCACTTGCGGGTCAAAGCGAGGGTGGGGGTGATGCGGCTCCTTCCGGTAGTCGGGCGCAGGGCGGACTTTCCGACGGTGGTCGTGTCTCCGCCGTGGTTGGCGCAAATTACGTGATCAAACCTTCGGATATCATTGAGGTCAGCGTTTATAATGAGCAGGACCTGAGGCAAACCGTCCGGGTTGAATCAGATAACACCATCAGCCTCCCACTCATCGGTGCTGTCCGGGTTGGTGAGATGACCGTAAGTGAGGCAAAAGAGCTCATCACCCGACTCTACGATCGTGATTATATCGTCAACCCGCAGGTTTCTATCCTCGTTCTGGAATTTTCTTCGGAGGTCGTTCGGGTGCTTGGCGCGGTGAACTCTCCCGGCATCGTAATGATCCCACCGGATCGCGATCTGATGCTCACCGATGCCATAGCGCAAGTGAACGGAATCAGCCGGATTGGAAATTCCCGTTCGGTGCAAGTCCGCCGCGTCGAGCGGGACGGTACAACCCGGGTGCTCGATGTGAATTTTGATCAAATTCTGGGCGACCCCAATGCCCGCGACCTCCCCTTACGTGATGGAGATACCATTTTTGTTCGTGAGCGTATCTTCTAAATCGGCCAACAGCAGACCCATTTAATGAAAAACGATTATGTAAAAGGGGGCTCGGACCCCAACGCCGGCGGCTATGGCTACGGTTATGGTTACGGAGACCAATACGGTTATGGCGCAGAGGGTGGCTCTGGTGGCGGCTCACAGCGCTCGTTGAAGGATTACCTTTTAATGTTCCGGGAACGCGTTTGGTATTTCATCGTCGCGTTTTTTATTATTTTTGGTGGAGCGATTATTTATACCCTGAACACCACGGAGCAATTCACCGCAGTCGCTCAGCTGCAAATGCTGCGGGAGGATCCCTCGGTCCTCGGGCAAGGAGGGCTCGATGTGAACCAGATCCGAAGTGCGGAAGATCTGAATACACAGATCAACATCATGGAAAGCAGCGAAATCATCAAACGGGTGGAAAACCGTTTGACCGCGGAAGAACGCGCGATTTTCGAGGCACCTTATTCAAGCGGATCCTTCCTGACTCAGCGCCTGGGGATTGGCGATATCCTTGCGAATAACCGGAGAATTATCCCCCGGCGGGCTAGTTTGATGATTCAGGTAGCTTACACGCATCCGGACCCGTTTATGGCACGCCGGATTGCGAATCTCTTTGCCGAAGAGTTTATCGATTATAATGTCGGTGCAACGGTCGATACCTCAATGCGCGCCGTTGAAGAGCTCCGTATCCGTGCCGAGCAACAACGCCAGCGCGTCGAAGAAATTGACATGCAACTGGCTGACTACCGGGAGACGCACAATGCCGTTTCCATCGACAGTCAGGAAAACGTTGCGCGTGAGCAACTCTCCCAGCTCAACAGTCTGGTAATTTCGGCTAAGAACGAACTGGATGCCACTGAATCCCGATGGGAAATCATTCAGCGCTACAAACGCGAAGACCGGCCACTGCGCCAGCTCGACTTTATTGCCCAAAATGAGCGGGTGAACCCTTTGCTTTCCCGTATCTCCGGGATTCGTATTGAGTTGGCAACCTTGGGCCAACGGTACCGCGAACGTCACCCTCAAATGATTCAGCTTCGCGAATCACTTGTTGAGGCTGAGTCTGAGCTTGCCAGTGAGATTGAGAATGCTGTGAGCGAGATTGAAGGTCGGTACGCCCAAGCGCGGACCAACTTTGAAATGACCAGTCGCCGTCTGGCAGAGCAAGAGCGTGAGCTAATCAATTTGAGTCGGCTTCGTGTTGAGTTCAATTCGCTCCAGCGGGACCTAGCCATGCAGGAAACTTTCCACCAAGCCTTGATCGGGCAAATGACGCGTGAGCAGGCTCAGATTCAACTGCGTAATCCCAACTCCCGAATCATTGACGAAGCGGGATTACCCAATCGCCCATCCTCACCAAATTATTTCATGAACATTGCCGCGGGGCTGTTTGGTGGCGTCGCTGCGGGGATTGGTCTAGTCTTCCTCATCGCTTTCCTTGATGATCGGGTGAAGAGTGCCTTCGATATTGAAGGCAGTGTCGGCCTGCCTTTGCTGGGCGTCGTTCCGCGCATTAAAAAGTTAAACGCAGCATCGAAGGCACAGGCCGTCGCTAGTAATGTTGACCGCCACGTCACGGAAGCCTTTAGATCCGTGCACTCGGCGCTCAAGCTCAGCGAAGAGGGCCGGAATGCAAAAATTATCCTCACCACCAGTACGATCCCCGGGGAAGGTAAGTCTTTCATTAGCTCAAACCTTTGCCTGACTTTTGCCAACCATGGTGAACGTGTGCTTATCATCGACGCTGACCTGCGGCTCCCCAACGTTGCGCGATCCCTTGAGCTGGATAACGATAAGGGACTGATTCAGTACCTTCAGGAAGGGGCCACATTGGATGACGTGGTCATCAAAGAGGTGTATCCAAATCTGGATGTCTTGCCCTCCGGTGGTTCTTCAAAAAACCCGATGCAGCTGCTAAACAAACCCGCTTTCCAGACCTTACTTACGGAAGCGCGGGGCAAATACGACCGGATCGTCATCGACTCTCCGCCCATAGCTGCTGTGAGTGATGCGTTAAATCTACTTCCCATGGTCGACGGGATTCTCTACGTCGTCCGTTTCAATACGGTTAAACGCCGCACTGCTCAGGTCAGTGTTCGGAAACTTCGCGAAGCGGATGCACCGATCTTTGGAGCCATCCTGAACAACATCAATACCAACCTCTCAAGCTACTACTATAGCCATTACTACAGTAATGAATACAGTGATTATTATGCGGCGGTGGATGATGAAAGCGATGAGGCAGAGATGCCACGTCAAAAAAAGCG
>PWZW01000174.1 GCA_003567255.1 Puniceicoccaceae bacterium
AAAATGACGGGAAAAATTGTATGCGCAAGGAAAAAATGAGCACTTTACGCGGCCCGTAGGCCAGAGCGCAAATCAGGCCCGGCCGAGATAGGTTTTGTCAGCAGTGCTTACCCGGATGGTTTCGCCTTGTTTAATAAACAAGGGGACCTGAACGACCATACCGGTTTCGAGTGTGGCGGGTTTTTGCACATTGCTGGCGGTGTCTCCGCGGACACCCTCGGCGGACTCGACAACCTTCATTTCAATGGCGGCGGGCAGATCTATTTCAATCGGGCGATCATTGATGAAAAGAATGGAGTAAATCGTGTTTTCGACGAGGAAGTCCTTGGTATCCCCCACTTGGTCCTCTGAAAGGATGGTGTCTTCAAACGTTTCCACATCCATGAAGTGGTAGCCATCCGGATCCTTGTAACTGTACTCCAGTTTTTGCGTCTCTGTGTGCATGAACTCGACGTTATCAGTGGAGCGCAGTTTGGTCGTCGTGCTGGAGCCGGTGTTCAGGTTACGCAGGGTCACTTGCACAAAACCGGCCTGGCGGCCCTGTGTACGGTGTTGCATGTCCAGCACGAGGTGGGGAGCACCAAGGTGGTCGAGTACTTTGCCTTTGCGAATATCAGTGGGTGAAGCCATGGGAAGCGTTGGATAAAAATTAGGGCGAAAAGTATTGGGTGAAGGGGACTTTCGCGCGTGTCAAGCCTCGCGGATGCTTGATGTGCCCAAGCCTGGTTTTCGAGGCTTAAGCGAAAATTTCCAAAAAGGCGGTGGACCTTTCGGACTCCTTGGTCTTGTAAAGCAAGGGTACACTCATGCGTTTATAATCATTATGAAAATTTGCTGTATTGGAGCTGGTTACGTTGGAGGCCCTACGATGGCCATGATCGCAAAAAAATGCCCTGAAATTTCGGTCACAGTAGTGGATATTAATGCCCAGCGCATTGCGGCTTGGAATAGCGATGAGCTTCCCGTTTTTGAGCCCGGTTTGGAGGCAATCGTCGCTGAGCGGCGGAATAAAAATCTGTTTTTCTCGACGGACGTGGATGCGGCAATCCGCACGGCGGATATGATCTTCATCAGTGTCAACACTCCGACAAAAACCTACGGCGTCGGCGCGGGCAAAGCGGCTGACCTCAAGTTTATTGAAAAGTGTGCCCGCCAAATCGCAGAAGTCGCTGAGGGGGATAAGATCATCGTCGAAAAATCGACCTTACCAGTGCGCACCGCCGAATCGATCAAGCGTATTTTGATGTCGAACACCCGCGGGCGAAACTTTGAAATCCTCTCCAACCCTGAGTTCCTTGCTGAAGGCACGGCGATCCGTGACCTTGAGGCACCCGACCGCGTCCTGATTGGGGGAGACGAGACCGAGAGTGGGCGTGCCGCCGCGCAAGCCCTGGTCGATGTTTATGCTCACTGGGTGCCGAAAGAGCGCATCCTGACCACGAACGTGTGGTCCTCCGAACTTTCGAAGCTGGCGGCCAACGCCTTTCTCGCCCAGCGCATTTCCAGCATCAATGCGATTAGCGCACTCTGTGAAGCGACCGGCGCCAACGTCGATGAGGTCGCTCACGCGATTGGTACCGATTCTCGGATTGGCCCCAAGTTCCTAAAGTCCTCAGTCGGCTTTGGGGGATCCTGTTTCCAAAAAGACATTCTCAACCTGGTGTACCTCTGTGAACATTTCGGCCTGCCGGAAATCGCCGCTTATTGGAACAAGGTCATCGAAATGAACGATCATCAAAAGCAGCGCTTTGGTCGGCGGGTGGTTTCGACGCTATTCAATACCGTTTCGGACAAGAAAATCGCCGTTTTTGGCTTCGCTTTTAAGAAAGATACCAACGACACGAGGGAGTCCGCCGCCATTTACGTTTGCCGGGATTTGTTGAATGAACAGGCTAAGTTGGCCATCTACGACCCTAAGGTGCTGGCGTCGACCATCCATCGGGACTTGGGTCTTGAGGAAGGGACAGAAGGTGCGGGACGGGTGGAAATTTGTGAAGACCCCTACGCCGCGGCGGAAGGAGCGCATGCCATTGTCATCCTTACGGAGTGGGACTGTTTCAAAACCCTCGATTATGAGCGTATTTTGGAAAAGATGCACAAGCCCGCATTTCTTTTTGATGGCCGGAATCTGGTCGATCTCGAAAAGCTCCGGACACTTGGCTTCGAAGCGCGCGGGATCGGGCAGGGGTGAGGCAAATTCGCTTCCTGGGCAAACCGCGACGAGAACAGACCGCAACCTGCGGTAAACCAAAGTTTTTAGTAATGGAACCTCAGGAAGATCAACGGCAAGGCCCCGAACCGCGGCGCAGGCGATTTCGGGGAGCGAAGGTGCGTTGGATTCGTTTGGGGATTCAGTCAGCGGCGGCGATACTCTTCCTCTTTTTGGCCCTTTTTTATCTCCTTCCAATTTTCAACCTGGAAGCCATTCTTGGCTTTTTTCGTGAGCTGGGACTCGTTGGGTTTTATGCGGGCTTTGTGCTGCTGACCCTCGTTGGGATTCCCTCGACCCCCTTTTACCTCCTCGGTGGCGCTGTCTTTCCTCTGTGGCAAAATTTATTGGGAGTTGCCGTCGCGATCGTGCTTCATTTTGCCATTGCTTACTGGCTTTCCCACAAAGTTTTGCGGAAGCCGATTCGTCGTTTCCTGGACAGGCGGGGCATTCGACTCCCCGAGGTGCGCCCGGACAACGAAATGCGCGTAACGCTCTTGGTGAAGTTCGCCCCCGGCTTTCCGATGTTTTTAAAAAGCTACATTCTGGGGGTGGCGGGGGTCTCGTTTCGGGTATTTATGGTCGTTTCCTGTTTTTCGACCTTTGTTTTCGCCACCGCCTTTTTGACCCTTGGACGTTCCGCCATGGAGGGCAGTACCGGGTTTTTATTGGGAGGCATCGCCATTCTGATTTTTGCCACCGCCCTCCTTCGGGTGATTCGGCGACGGGCGCGGAGCGCCGAGCTTGAGGGCGAAGAGCTGCTTTAGCCGGGGACCGCCTTTTTAAAAAGGTGGAAATTCCAAAGCCGACCAGTTGAGGGATTCGCTGCTTTGGCATA
>PWZW01000199.1 GCA_003567255.1 Puniceicoccaceae bacterium
AAGCCGATTCAATGCCTAGCGGAAGCAGAGAAAAGGTATCCGACACCGCCTTAACAGGTCTGTCGTCGTACTCCCAATCAACAATTCACGAATTCGGCTGTGCCCATAGGCACCCGCGACCAGAAGGTCGATTTCCATGTCCTCCACATAGTTCGTGATCGCGGTCCCCGCTTCACCGGAAAGCATTTCAAATCGAGCCTTGATATTTTTCGTTTTCAAAGAGGCCTCCACTTCCTTGAGTCCGGAGAGTGTCTTATCATCGTCATCGCCGACCTCAGCAACCGAAACGACATAAAGTTCCAAACCCTTGAAGAGGGGTGAAGCACTAATCCACTCCAATGCGCGCCGAGCACTCTTCCCTCCGTCATAGGCGAGGAGTACCCGCTTAGTGTCTGTAAATTTACGGGAAGTAATCAAACACGGCCGGGTCGCCGAGCGTACCACCCGCTCCAACATTGAACCAAGGTGTCCCTTCGCAAAATTCGCGTTTTCCCCACGCTTCCCGAGCAGGATCAAGTCACACTTTTCCTCAAAATCTCCAATCGAATCCACCAACAATCCGGTGCGATGATAGCATTTAAGTTTTTCTCCCATCCCGGCTTCCTCAAAAATACGCTTTGTCGAGGCTTCGATGAGCTTCGCCTTCGTTTTTTCCAGCTCTTGCATTTGCCCAACCACTCCTTGGTAGGGCTGAATTCCCAAGCTACCGCTCAAGTCGACAATCGCGGGAACCTCAAACTGGCGGAGGTCTGAGACGTAAAGCGCACTCACTTGGGCATTGAGCCGTTTGGCCGCCCAAGCAGCGTATTGGCAGCAGACTTCACCGTAGGCAGAGCCGTCGTTACAAACTAAAAGTTTCATGAGGCGTAGGAGGTTGGGGTTTTCGGTAATAATGCCTTAAACACTAACCAAAATATTATCCCTGATGCTGGTGTTGGCAATGTTTTCCGAGCTCAAGCATGCCGAATATCTCCTTGCGCAGGTCGTTACATTTGCTCATCGCTGTAAAGCATGAATATCGAAGCACAGATGGAATCCCTTGGTCTGCAACTACCAGCGGCACCCGCCCCAGCGGGTAGCTACATCCCTGCCCTTAAAACCGGCTCCCTGCTCTACCTTTCCGGTGCCATTTGCATGGTCGAGGGTGCGATGACGCATACCGGAAAGGTCGGCGAGATTCGTAACCTAACCTACGCCCAGGAAGCTGCAAAGGTGTGCGCCCTTAACCTTCTGGCCGCAGCAAAGCAGGAGCTCGGTTCACTCGATAGGGTGACGCGGATTGTTTGCCTAAACGGATTTATCAACGGTGCCGCCGGATTTTCCGATGCACCTTTGGTGATGAACGCCGCGTCCGAGCTAATGCTTAGTATTTTTGGAGAAAACGGCAAACATACCCGCGCTGCCGTCACTGTCGCTGGACTCCCCAAGGATTCAACCGTTGAAATCCAAGCGGTTTTTGAGGTTTCCGACTAGTTTACGTTTACTGCGATTTCCTCCATGAGGATTTCTCGAGGCCGGTATCCAGACCACACTGTACAAGATTATGCTTCTTTCGAGTAGCCGATTGGCAAACGCGTATTTGCATCTGTCTCAACACCTCGAAGCCGGTATCAGTTTACCAGATGCTTTCCGCACCTGTCTCTTTCTTCCCGCTGAAAAGCGCTCCAAGCTCGCAACGCTTTTGGAGACGGCGCACGCCGCAGAATCCACCCTGCACTCAGCAGGCTCTTTTCTTCCGCTCACGGATCGAGTCGCCATCGCAGCAGCCTTTGAGTCTGGGAACTTAGCTGAAACCTTCCTAAGGCTCTCTGAACGGCGCGCGCAGTTAGGTGCGACTGTGTACAAAGCTGCCTTAGGCTTTGCCTATCCACTGGCGATATACCATCTTTTCGCACTTCTGATTCCCCTCTCACGCATGTTCAATTTGGATACTGGATTCAGCTGGAATGCCCCTGTTCATATCGCGCAATCCGCCGCTTTGATCCTCCCCATCTGGACCATTGGCGGGGTTTTCGTTTTTTCAAAAAGCGCTCAGGAAAGCATCCTACCAAAAGTTTTTGCGGGTTTACCCTTTTTAAAATCGTATCGCACATCAAAGAACCTCGGTGATTTCACCTATACGCTTGCTCTCCTCCTTAACGCCGGTGTTCCCATAGCGCAGGCCTGGCAGCGAGCCACCTCCACGGTAAATAGCAAACCCTTAAGGCATTTGAACAAAGAGGTTCAAGCCCATCTCGCGATTGGCGAAGATCCGCTTAACTCGTTAAAGTCGTCGGATTTTCTTCCGCCGGAATTTCTTTCCTATTACGAGAGCGGCGCTCGATCTGGAAAGCTCGTCGAAAATCTGTTTCTCCTGGGAGCCCAGTTCCAGAGGAAGGCGAACCATGCGATGACGATCGCCGTGATATTTTACCCATTGCTTACCTTTTTCCTGGTGGCCGGATTTATGGCGTTCGCCCTGGCAACCATATACGTCGCTTACTTGAAAGAGCTACTGATGCTTTTCAACTAGGCCAAAAAACTCCCAGAGGATTACGTCAATCCTTGGTGAGCGCGATCCCTGTAGCGGTAAAACAGATGCGACGGGTTTTGTAGAGCGCCCCCAACGCTTGCTTGAACGCCTTTTTACTGGTGTTGAAGCGCTTGCGGATTTCCTCCGGCGCGGACTTATCGTTTACCTCAAGCGAACCTCCTGCCTTTTCCACTTCCCCCAGAATTAGCTCTGCCAGACCCCCGACCCGCTCATAACCAGAGGGATCTCGACGGAGGTCAATTTTTCCGCCAGAGCGCACTTTCTTTATGTATCCGGTGAATTGGTCTCCCGTCTCCAACTTATCCGAGGTCTCCTCGTGGTAGAGCAGTCCACGGTAACGCTTGTCCACGATCGCTTTATACCCCAACGGTGAGTCTCCGTAGATAAGTACGTGAACTGGATCATTCGGTTCATACTCGGGAAGCGAGTCCGGAAGATATCGGTGAAGCTTAGTCGATGCCGCTATTCTGCGCGTGTACTGATCAACGTAAATCGCAACGACAATGCCATCGCCTTTGTAAAGCGGTAGGCCATCCTGTTCGCGAAAGGGTAACAACAGATCTTTCGCCAGGCCCCAATCCAAAAAAGCTCCCACTTGCTCGTTCACGCTCACTACCTCGAGGTAGGCGATTTCTCCAACTTGAGCGTAGGGCGTTTCGGTCGTCGCAACCAAACGATCTTCCGAATCACTGTACACAAATACCCGAACGCTTTCCCCTACTTCCACGGACTCCGAAACATAACGCCGCGGCATCAGGATCAAACCATCGGACCCTCCATCCAAATAAGCCCCATGATCCCCTTTTTGCTGGACCTTGAGTGTGTTGTATCTTCCAAGCTCTACCATTGAGCTGTATTCCTGACAAATCACAGCAGCCGATGCGAGCTTAACTCACCACCTCAACCTATAAGCCCGGGAATTCAGACTTTATGCGCTTTAATGCCTAATAAAGGTCGTTGAGGGGTTTTAGCCCGTTAAAAGCATGGCCTTCGTCACTGGCTTCTCTCAGAGTACGAATCACTTTCTCATCCCGAAAAAAGGTCGCCGTATTTCTTAATAAGCTAAGGTGCATTTCTGCGGAGGCTCCCACTGGTGCAATCAGGGCCAGTAAGATCCCCAGAGGCTGGCCCGCGTGGGGAAGCTCCAGGTACGGCTCCGCCAAACTAGCCACCCACAGCTTGGGCCCGGCCAAAGACCGTTCGCGCCCGTGAATTAAGTAAACCCCTTCTCCTACCTCAATCGGATATTCATCCGCACTGCTGAGCAGGGTTTTTAAGATTTTAGCCTTCAGCTCCGGGCGCTCAGGAAACGAGTCGGACAACATTTCCTCAAGCAATTTTTCCAAAGTAGCGGCAGACAGTCCGAGCTTTACCTGCGGCGGTTCCAAAAGCGCTACCCTTTCAAATACCTCCTTTTCGCGCGAGCTTCCCTCTTCGCGTTCCCTGTCTTCATCCTCATCCGGAGGATAAAGCACAAGAAACTGATTTTCCGGATAGGCTTCGGCGATGAGTCGCGGCAGCGATTCAAGTTCCGCAGACCATGACATGCGATGACTTCGTGCGCTTAACAGGATGATTAAATCGCTTTCCACGACAACCTCACTGAGTTCGCCGATCAGGCCGCGCATTTTTGGGATGACCTCCGCCGTCACTTTCACATCCGGCCGCGTGCGGCGCAGGATTTTCTCCATCCGTTTGGAATTGCATGTCGGTCCGATCACATGAAGCGGCGCGGATAACTGTTGGCTCAATACCTTCACATGGTGGAGCGTTTCCGCGAATGTGGGCTCAAACTCACCCGACTTGGGCACCGCTAAAATGATTCGCCGCACCGAGGAAAGGGCACGGGTGATCTTTGCCACAAAAACGGTCTGCCGACTCTGCATCAGTAACTGGTCCAAAACCCCACCAAAAATACGATGCGCAAACGAGGTTCGCCCACTCCACCCGATCACAATCGTGGTAATTTGCTGCTCAGGCAGCGTCCGGCGGATGCCCTCGGCAATATTAATATCCACCCGAGATATCGGATACACAGGACACTGGCCAGCGCTTCCTCGAATCGATGCGCGCGCCAATAACTTTTCCGATGCGGCCAGCTTTTGCGCAACGTCTACACCCTCCGTTACAATCGCCATTGGATAAATGGGGTCGCGCGATTTAGGCTCCCGCAGTAGCAATGCCAAATCGATCAATGGATCAACCGAATCCGGATTTGCCACCGGAATGAGAATCCGTTGAGGCAACTCCCCAAATTCCACCAAATCGTCCTGTGCTTCAGATGCCATTTGCTTACCCCACCGCTCCGTGCAATACGGCCCTATCAGCGTAGTCACCAAAATCATAATAATGGCGCCGTTCACCACTGCGTCCGAAAATAAGCCGAGATTGAAACCCACGATGACCGCAGCCAAGGTTGCCGCCGCCTGGTTCACACTCATCCCAAATAAAACCCAACTTCCCGCAGTTGAGTATCCGAGGAGCTTTCCAGCCAAGAAGGCAGCCATCAACTTCGTGACCACAACCGTCAAACTCATCGCTACGATGGTTTGAATCGTCACCCAGTCACTGATCAAGGCCCGTGGGTCGACCAACATTCCCACCGACAACAAAAACATGGGTACGAGCAATGTTCGCCCAACAAACTGAATACGGTTCATCAAAGGGCTACGCTCTGGAATTAAGCGGTTAAGCGCGATTCCACAGAGAAATGCTCCAAGGATGGGCTGCAAGCCAGCGATTTCCGCCAGCCACGCAAACAAGAAGAGCATAAGGATCGTGAACAAAAAGTCGCGGGCTCCTTCGTCTGGCACATAACGATAGAACCACCTCGCTAAGGGTGGCAGGACGAAAAACACCAGCATCCCAAAAACTCCAAGAAAAACCGTAAAGAGCACCCAAAAAGCAATGCCACCGCTCTCCAAAACCGTGTTTGCGACAACTGCCAAAACCAGGATGGCAGCTGTATCGGTCATGATCGTTCCACCAACACAGGTGGTCACCGGTACACTCCGAACGATACCCAACCGCGCCGCTATTGGATAGGAAAGCAAGGTATGGGAGCCAAACATACTGCCTAGCAATATCGCCGAGGGTACGGAGAAATTTAGCCAGTAAATAGCGACAAGGAACCCGACGAATTGCGGGATGAGGTAGGAAATTCCCCCAAAGACAATACTGTGCCGCCGATACTTACGAAACCGTCCTAAATCGATTTCCAGTCCGGCGACAAATACAATAAAGAGCAGTCCCGCTTGGCCCAGAAGGGTCACCAACTCCCCCCGCTCCAACAACCCTACGGCATTCGGACCGAGGATCACCCCAAAAATAATCAGACCAACAATTCCCGATATCCGGAAACGCTCACAGAGTATCGGTACCAAGAGTGCAACACCAAGTAATGTAACCAGAAGAAGCGCTGAGTTTGTAATGGGAATTTCCATGGATGGTGCCGCCGTCAAAGAGCCAAACCGACTGTCTCGTCTGCATGGCGATTATGGAACTATGGCTAGCCCAAGGACCTTAAAGCCGCAAGGTGCCAAATCATATATTCACGTAAGCGCGCCAAAAGGGCACCCGAAGAAATTTCGATCGACCAAACCCTACATTGCTCCCTGTTCAGATAACACCTTTTGCAACTGCATCTGAAAGGTTTCAATGTCGCCAGGGTTTGGTCGATATTCTGGATTGGCACCGGGCAACAATCCGAGCTGCCCCATCTGGTCCAGCTGCCAACCCATCTTTTCACCATCGCTAAATGTTACCGAACCACTGATGACCGCGCCCGGGCGAACCACCGCATCCACATCGACCGAGACGCGCCCCACAGCACCGCCTTCATCAACCAATTCAGGCTCAGTGACATCATCCTCCTGAACTTCGGTGCGCTTCTCTTTCAAAGACTGCTCAGCCTCTGCTTCTTTTTTTGCGGCCTCCGCTTTTTTATCCACCAACTCAAGACCGAGATCATCGACCAGAAAACGCACCTCCATAAACGTCATTGAACGTTTAAATTCCTCGTTCAAGCGCTTTTGTATGGAGGACAAGTCCTCACCAGCCTCCACCCATGCAGCAACCGTTTTGTGAATAATTTCAGATTCTGACATAATATTTTTTTGTTTAACGGGCTTGAGACAACTGCCGTGAGAGATAATCCACCGACCGTTTTACAGAGACGTCTTGCTCAACCATATTCTCGACCTGCTTGCAGGCGTGAATGACCGTTCCGTGGTCTCTTCCGCCAAAAGCATCCCCAATTTCCTTAAGCGGTTGGCTGGTCAGGGTACGGCAGATATACATTGCGATCTGCCGGGGAAACACAATCGCATTCGTCCGCCGCCTACCTAACATGTCACTCTGCTTTATTTGGAAGTAATCAGCTACCTTTTTCTGTATCTGCTCAATCGTTACTTGTTGGAGAGTTTCTTCATGAAGAAGGTCCCCAAGCAGCCCTTCCACCGACGATAGATCCAAGGTTTTGTTAATCAGCGAGGCATAGCTGTTAATTCGAGTCAATGCCCCCTCCATCCGCCGAACGTTTCGGGAAACCCGCTCAGCGAGAAAATGCATTATTTCCTCGGAAAGCCTGATGTTCATCGTTTCCGCTTTCTTCTTCAGAATCGCTACCCGCGTTTCAAAGTCTGGCGGCTGAATGTCTGTCACCAAACCCCACTGAAACCTGGAGATGAGTCGGTTTTCCAGCTTTTCAATTTCATTTGCTGGACGATCACTGGCCAGAAATATCTGCTTTCCCGCTTCAAAAAGCTCGTTAAATGTATGAAAAAACTCCTCCTGGGTGGAATCCTTTCCCGAAAGAAAGTGGATATCATCCACCAGCAACACATCCACGTTGCGATAATACTGCCGAAATTTTGTCAGCTTTTGCTCCCGAATTGCATGGATGAATTCATTCGTGAACTTTTCTGTGGACATGTACGCAATCCGCGCTTCGGGGTTGTTTTGGAGCATTTGGTGCGCAACCGCGTGCATTAAGTGAGTTTTCCCCAACCCAGTTTCACCGAAAACAAACAGCGGATTATAGGCCCGCCCCGGAGCATTCGCAACGGCAATCGAGGCCGCGTGCGCAAGTTGATTGCCAGAGCCTACAATGAAGCTCTCGAAAGTATTTCGCGTATTTAAAAAGCGACTTGCTCCGTTTCGTTCCACGCCATTTCCAGACCGACGCTTTCGTCCATCTATGGATCCACCATTGACCCCATCCAACCGTGCCTCGCGCTTCTTAGACGAAATTGGCTCGTCCTTCTCCACCGCCGCTTGCGCGGTGTCGATATTCACAGATATGGGACACCCTGCAAGTTCGGAAGCGCGGCGCTCAATCACATCCAGATAATTGCTCTCAATCCAGATCGCGTTGAAGTCACTGGGGGCCTCCAAGCTCAAAACGTTGGACTCTGATCCAACGCAAGAAAGGTTCTCAAACCACATCTCAAAAACCTCTCCGGCAAACAACGTACGCAGCTCGCCATAGACTCGGTCCCAAAGATTGGTGGATGTTGTGGATTTAGACATTTTCGGGTACTTACCCAGCACTTATTCACATAGATTGTAGCGACTTCGTTTCCAACTTAAAAAATCCCCGATTTGCTCGTGAGCGGTGCTCCTATCTGACACTCAGCCAACGCCCACGCCACTAAACTTTCGGAGTTTTAAAAAACTAATCACTCATCATACTGTAAATCAAGGGCTTAAGGAATTGTAAAAATAAAATTTAGGCAGAAATTGAAAGATCAAACACGATGTGGCTGAAGAATCTTAGCCAATCGATGCCGACCCCATCAACAAAGCTCAAGGGATCCTCCCTTTGCAAGGCCAACTTCCTAACATCTTATTCACATTTTTACGTGCAAAACTTTTTCCCATTTTTTTGCTCCTTACTACACCTTTGTTACACTTTCGTTACTTGCTGATATTGGGCTTTTTTCAACACTTATCCGAAGGATTTTTTACCTAGGCAAATTACCGTTATTTAAAAAATTTCCCAATTTGGCATCAAAAATTATTTTCGACACTTTCGCTGCACTAAAGTTTGACCTTTAGCAAGGTGGCCAAGACCGTGCTTGCGTTGATTAAGGACTAACTTCGCCAATGCTCACTATGGATTCTTTCACTCAATACGTCGTACCACCGAAAAAACGGATCTCGCTTGAGGATTTCAGCTCAGATCCCGATAACGAGCTCTCGGCCGGTAAGTCGGAGTCAAAAAAAGAGCTCGCAGAATTAACCGAGCGTCTGGCGGATTTACAACAGCGGTTTTTTGTCGATCGTCGCCGCCGCTTTCTGATCATCTTACAAGGCCTCGATACCAGCGGGAAAAACGGAACGATCAAACATGTTTTTCGCGCGGTTAACCCTCAAGGAGTGCATGTTGCGAGCTTTGATAAACCATCTACTCGCGAACTCTCCCATGATTACATGTGGAGAGTTCACCAGCAGGCTCCTCGCCTCGGCGAAATAATGATTTTTGATCGCAGCCATTATGAAGACGTCCTTGCCGTGCGCGTGAATCACTTAAAACCACAAGCCGTTTGGCAAAAGCGTTATCGGCACATCAGAGAATTTGAAAGGATGCTCTGTGACGAAGATACGACGGTTTTGAAGTTTTTCCTTCATATTGACCGCAATACTCAACGTAAGCGCCTCCAGCATCGCCTCGATATCCCCGAAAAAAACTGGAAATTTGATACCTCAGATTTGATCGCGCGCTCAAAGTGGAACGACTATATCAAAGCCTACGAAGACGTTTTCTACGAAACGAGCTCCCCAAAGGCGCCTTGGTTCATTATTCCTTCCAACAAAAAGTGGGCGAGAAATCTAATCGTTGCGCGGATCATGGTGAGCTATCTCGATCAAATGCATCTCTCCTACCCGAAGGTGGACTTCGATCCAAACTCAATCCATATACCGATCTAAGCTGATAAGCATTCCCTTTTCGGCTTGGTCTTGGATCACGAAGCGGTGCTTCAAACGTTGCTAAGGTCAGAAGTCCTCAGCAAAAAACGTATCGAATAATCCTGGATTCACGGTCATTTCTTGAAGCGTTATTTCGCCAACAAATTCACTATCAATAAGCATGCGGATCTTTGATGGGAGCTGGAGTGATTGAACTGTCCTGTGATCAGAGAATTCCCTCCGGGTGAGCCGGTCCCCTACTTTTTCTTCGAAAAAAACCACCTGAAAATGCTCAAAATCAACCCCGAGGCGGGCAAAAGCGCCTCCTGTGAAATTACCACGTAAAATCAGAATAGGGCCATCTTCTGTTACCTCCTTCGTTTCCG
Source organism: Puniceicoccaceae bacterium (assembly GCA_003567255.1). Lineage (GTDB taxonomy): Bacteria > Verrucomicrobiota > Verrucomicrobiia > Opitutales > Coraliomargaritaceae > T3Sed10-183. The sequence continues at coordinate 9,829 of PWZW01000199.1, forward strand.
TAAACAAATCGGCACCCGAACGCGAGAGGCTAACCAGTCGGCTTACAAAACGAACCTCATCGAGTAAGGCGTCCAGTATTTTTGCCTCCGAAAAAAGGCTTTCACCCTTTTCGCCTGAGATGTGTCCCGAGTGTTTTTCCCAGCGTTCGGTGCCGTCAAAACCCCGCACGAACTCGCCGCTATTTCCTGAAACGTGTAGGCGCCAGCGGTCAGGTCGTTTTCTGTAGAACTGAAAGTTTAGGCTTTGCTCGTTGGTCGAAAATATGCCTCGAAGACCTAGAGAGTGAAAATTTGCCAGAGCTAATCTACCACCACTGCTTTCAAAGTGCTGATCCAAAATACTTCGCATCGATGGAGGGTCGTAGACATCGGAAGTTTCCACGGCATACGTTGAGGCGCATATCAGAAAAAACCCGATAAACCAAACTCCCCTATGTATTCCTCTGAGAATCATTTTCAATGGTGATGCATCGATCTCAAGAAACTTGAGTAACTTGGTCAATCCAAGACCTCGATCACTCGCTCAATTATCTTGGGTACTTGGGCCAATTTTCCCAAACCTTCATACCCGCATGCCAGCATGCCGGTCTCCGGTTCGACAAAATGATACCCGCGTGCCGCTAACGTCTTGCGATTGGCTACAGTTGCGGGGTGCGCATACATTTTGCCGTTCATCGCGGGTGCCAGCAGCACAGGTGCGAGAGTGGCCAGATGAATAGAGGTTAAAAGATCACCTGCTTGCCCATGAGCAAATTGCGCCAGACAGTGTGCCGTCGCCGGGGCAACCAAGAGAAGATCCGCCCGGTCCGCCAAATCAATGTGATCGGGTTGCCAGCCTTTACCTTCCTCCCACAAGTCAGCGGCGACAGGATTTTTTGACAAGGTCTGGAGGGTCAGAGGAGTAATGAATTCCTGGGCAGCTCGCGTAAGCACCGGATACACCTCCGCACCCTCCTCACGCAGGCGACTAACGATTTCGGCCGCCTTATACGCGGCTATAGATCCCGTGACACCCAGGATAACCGTTTTGCCAACCAATCTGCGGGATGATGCCATAGAATCCAAAGTCCGAAACTACGGGCACCTATCCCCGCCGTTCCCGCACCCATTCCGAAATCTTTTCAGGCTTACCCATGTATGCCCACGCTACGCGCAAGAATTCAGCGGGATGAATGTTATTTTCCTTGAAAAATTTTCGGTCACCTCCGCAGCAATACATCAAATCCCGGGGCATCTCCCCTTTGAGTTTTGCCTCTGCTTTGGGTATGAGGCGGGGGAGCCACTCGATGCCGTCGAGGCCTTCGCTCTTTGGGGGCAGCGCGTCCATCGATATTTCGTGGGTTGATCGCTCTCCGCTTTGCTCCGTCAGAAAATAGTCCCTGCGCGCTTCCGACACCATCAGGAAAGTACTAAAGTCTGGCTCACCCCGTTCGCAAAAATCTTCTACAAAATCATAAACCTCAATCGGTTTTAAACCAATAGACGCTAGTGAGGAAACCGTTTCATCATCGAAGAAAGAGTCTGCCTCCCGTCCCCCGGCTTTATAGGCACGGACGCCCTCAGTCCAAATATCAAGAAGTGTTTTTTGATAGGTGTATGCTTCCATAGCCGAAAGTACTAACGGTAAACCCCCCTCTTGGCAACCCATGCTCGGATAAAAACCTTACCGCTTGTATTTCAAGGCAGCAGCCACAAAATTGGCAAATAAAGGATGCGGTTGATGTGGTTTTGACTTAAACTCAGGATGAAATTGAACGCCGACGTACCAAGGATGATCCTTCACTTCGACAATCTCGACTAATCCACGCTCGCGGTTTTCTCCAGCGATTAAAAGGCCTTTCTCCTCAAGTGCTTTCCGGTACTTGTTGTTAAATTCGTACCGATGGCGATGCCTTTCTTGAATGAGCGCCTCACCGTAAGCGGCAAAACTAAGCGAGGCTTCGTCCAAAGCACAAGGGCACGCGCCCAACCGCATCGTTGCCCCTTTATTCTCAATCTCCAACTGATCCTCCATGATCGCGATAACCGGATGGGGCGTTTCCGGATCAAACTCAGTACTGTTGGCATCGTCGAGCCCCGCCATGTTTCGAGCAAACTCGATCACTGCAATCTGCATTCCCAAGCAAAGACCAAAATAGGGAATTCCGTTTTCCCGAGCGTATTTTGCAGCTGCTATTTTGCCTTCAGTCCCACGATCGCCAAAGCCACCCGGTATCAAGATTCCATCCAAAGCATGCAACCGCCGGGTCTCGCTCAAAGATAAATCCTCTGCGTCCACCCGAACGATTTTGACTTCGCAATCGTTCGCAATCCCAGCATGGGCGATGCTCTCGTAAACTGATTTGTAAGCGTCTTGCAGGTCGATGTATTTTCCCACTACCCCAATCTCGACCTTGTGCCTCGGTGCTTTCAAACGGCGGACAATGTCGTGCCAAACCTTCATGTCAGAATCTCTTGCATCCAAGCCAAGATGTTCTACGACAATGTCATCCAAATTTTCCGCCTTAAGCGCCAAAGGAAGTTCATAAATGGATGTTTCCACATCCATTTCCTCAATTACCGATTTTATCGGAACGTTGCAAAACATGCTGAGTTTTTCCCTCAAGTCACGGGTCATCGAATGTTCCATACGGCAGATGAGCACGTCCGGCTGAATCCCAATCTCCCTAAGCTTTGCGACACTTTGCTGGCTTGGCTTTGTTTTCAACTCTCCAGCCGCCCGTAAAAACGGTAAGAGCGTGCAATGCAGGAACATGCAATTTCGAGGACCCACTTCCAGGGCAAATTGACGCATGGCCTCAAGAAAGGGTAATCCTTCAATGTCTCCCGTTGTACCACCAATTTCTGTCATGAGGACATCGACACCCTCGGCCGCTGAGTAAATACGCTCTTTGATTGCATTGGTCACGTGTGGGATCACTTGAACCGTCGCGCCGAGGTAGTCACCCCGACGCTCTTTCTGGATCACACTCTCGTAAACCTGACCTGAGGTAAGATTGTTAAAGCGTCCCAGTTGACCGGAAGTGAATCGTTCGTAATGCCCCAAATCCAAATCTGTTTCTGCCCCGTCGTCCAAAACATAAACCTCACCATGTTGGAAAGGACTCATTGTTCCGGGATCCACATTCAGATACGGGTCAAATTTTTGAATGCGTACACTTAACCCACGCTGCTCTAGAAGCGCTCCAAGTGCAGCTGCAGTTAAACCCTTCCCCAGAGAAGATACCACCCCTCCGGTGATAAAAATATATTTAGCATCCTTTGATTTACTCATCTTATGGAAAGGCATAAAGACCTTCCCCTCCCAACCAAGCCAAATCTTACCCACTCTCCAATAAAACCTTGCCTAAATATAGCCTGGCTATATTTTTGTGGTTATGAAGCGTAGTCGAATGAATATAGGTGGTGGTTTGTTTCATTGCATTTCCCGGACGGTGGGTGGGGAGGCTTTGTTGGGGGATGCGGAAAAGGGGGTGTTTTGTCGGATGCTGGAGCG
>PWZW01000246.1 GCA_003567255.1 Puniceicoccaceae bacterium
GACGGCGTCAATGATGCCCCCGCACTCAAGCGCTCTGACATCGGGATAGCGATGGGCATCAAGGGCACGGAAGTTACCAAAGACGCGTCGGAAATGGTCCTCGCGGACGACAACTTTGCGACCATAGCCCGGGCCGTGGAAGAGGGGCGGACGATTTACGCCAACCTGCGCAAGGCGATCCTGTTTATTCTCCCGACCAACGGGGCTCAGGCGCTGGTGGTGATGTTGGCCATCCTCATGGGGATGGACATGCCCATCACGCCGGTGCAAATCCTCTGGATCAACATGGTGACGGCGGTCACCCTGGCCCTCGCATTTTCCTTTGAGCCACCGGAAGGAGGCGTCATGAAGCAGCCCCCGCGCGATCCCAAGGCGGGCATTCTGGGGACCTACTTCCTCTGGCGGATTGCCTTTGTCTCTGCTTTGTTGGCGGGCTTTTCGATCGGCCTACACAATCATGTGCTCGCCATCGGCGGCAGCGCCGCCCTGGCCACCACCATGGCGGTCAACACGCTGGCGGCGGGGCAGGTCTTCTACCTCTTCAACTGCCGATCCCTGCGCGATTCGATCTTCTCTCAAGGACTTTTCAGCAACCCGGTAGTTTGGTGGAGTGTGGGTAGCCTCGTGGTGCTGCAACTGCTCTTCACCTACGCCGGCTTCATGCAAAACCTCTTTGGCACGGAGGCGCTTCCAGCAAACCTTTGGATCAGTATCCTTGGGGTTGGCTTGCTCGTCCTCGTGGTGATCGAGCTGGAAAAATGGCTCATGCGAAAGTGGAGGCGCAGCTGATCAAGCAGACCCCTCGGAGCATATCGGTTTTGCCCAAGCTTTTCAGTTTTGTTTTGTCTCAAGCGGGATCCTTCGAAAGCTCGAAGCACACCCGTCGATGATGAAAGCACAAACTGCGAAACACCCTTTCCATTCCGTTGCCTTTTGGTTTTTTGGAATTGCCCTGATCGTCTCCGCTTGGGCGGGTTTGCAAGCACCGGTATATTATGTGGTAGAGACCCGTGAACTTTCGCCGGAGGAAAACGAGGAGGCCATGGATTCAGCGATCTCTGAAGCAGACTCCGCACTTTGGGGAAAGGTTGGCCAAACCCTCACCACCGCGCCAAAGGTGGAAAGTGAAATCGTCCAGACCCCGGCCCGGGCGCAAGGCGAGGGGCGCTTCTTCGAGCTATCGGTAAATGCCCACCGGGGCGCGTGGTCACTTTTGCCCGCGCTGATCACAATTGTGCTATGCTTTCTGACCCGCGAGCCGCTCGCGGCGCTGGCTGGGGGTGTCGTCTCCGGAGCCCTCGTGATTCAGGCCTACGACCTGACCGGCGACGTTTTATTACCGGCCATAGCGAGTAACGGCGCCGCCCTGGTGATCGTCCTCTACCTCCTGTTTTTAGGTGGTCTGCTCGGCATTTGGTCGCGTAACGGAGGGTCTCTGGCCTTCGCGCAGTGGATCACCCAGCGCTTTGTCCGCGGACCCAAAACGGCCAAGATGGCGGCATGGTTACTCGGTGTCTTTTTCTTCCAAGGCGGAACCATCAGCACTTTGCTCGTGGGGACCACCATTAAGCCAGTCGCGGATGAGGAAAAAATCAGCCACGAGGAGCTTGCTTATATCGTTGATTCGACGGCCTCGCCCATCGCGATCCTGCTTCCTTTCAACGCCTGGCCGATCTATGTCCAGGGACTCATCTTTGTCGGCGGTGTCGGCGCGCTCGCCACCGAGGCCGATCGGATCAGCTTTTTCTTTGGCGCGATCCCGCTCTATTTTTATGCCATCCTCGCGGTTTGCTTTACTTTGTTAATGAGCCTCGACCGGCTCCCCTTAATAAGCACGACCTTCCGCCAGGCGATCACCCGCTCGCGTGAACGCGGCTTACTGGATCGTCCCGGAGCCAAGCCTCTGCAGTCCGTGGAAACCTCTGAGGTGGAGGTCGCTTCGGGCTACCGGCCAGTCGCTTGGGAGTTTGCCCTGCCGATTGGCTTAATTATCACAATCGCAGTCGGCACCTTTATTTTCATGGGCTCACCGAACGTGCTCTGGGCCTTCGGGATTGCCTTGGGCGTAGCTTTTTTCTGCAGTCGCTTCCGGGGGCTTTCGCTCAGCCAACTAACCGATGGCTTTGGGTCCGGATTAAAAAGCGTTGTCTATGGAGCGGTGATCCTCCTGCTCGCCGTCGTCATTGGGCGACTCAACCAGGAAACCGGAGGCGGCTTATTTCTGGTTGATTTTCTCGGCGGCGCGATTCCCTACTGGATCCTGCCCGCAGTGCTTTTTTTCATCACCTTTCTGATCGCCTTTGCCACCGGGACCAGTTGGGGAACCTTTGCCATCGCCCTGCCCCTCGCCATGCCTCTGGCTTGGGCTACCGGAACGGGTGCCGGATTGTCCAGCGAACTCCTCTTCCTGCAAATCGGCTTCGCTGCGGTGATTAACGGGAGTGTGTTTGGTGACCAATGCTCGCCGATTTCAGATACCACGGTACTGTCGAGCCTGGCCACTGGCTGTGATTTAATGGATCACGTGCGGACCCAAATCTACCCCTGCCTGTGGGCGGGTGGTTTCGCGGTCGCGGGCTGGACACTCCTTTGCGTTTTCCTCAGCTAAAGCCAGGGTGGTAAGGATTTGACGCAGCAAATCTCGGCAGTACCTGCCCGAGCGAAAAATTCCCGCATTGCCAGCGCGATAAAACCTGTCATCCCAAGGGAATGTCTGATCAATTCGAAAACATCACCTTAATCAAGAAAGCGAACGTGTACTTTGGCGGTAACGTGAGCAGCCGCACCGTAAAGTTTGCCGACGGCACCCACAAAACGCTGGGCTACATGCAACCGGGCGAATACACCTTCGGAACGGATGCCCCGGAAATCATGGAAGTCCTCGGTGGCGCCATCACCGTGAAATTGCCAGGTGCCTCTACGTGGGAGACCGTTCCGGCCGGATCCTCCTTCAACGTACCGGGAGACAGCGCGTTCGACGTCAAAATCGAGGGCGAGGGCGC
>PWZW01000303.1 GCA_003567255.1 Puniceicoccaceae bacterium
GGTTTGCAGTGCTTTCAGGAGCCCTTTTTTACGAAAGGGTGAAAATGCGGTTAAGCCTTGGAGTATGATTGGTTCCATGAGCCGCTAAGCTTGGAAGTTCACTCCGCGGGGAACAAACCAAATATTTAGGAATTCGGCGCCATTTTTAAGATTTGCTTAGCTCCGCGTGGAGTCGTTCGCACGGGGCGCATCGACTCAGGCTAAGATGCTGTCAATTGTCTCGAGTACCTCGCACGACAGTTTTTCAGTATCGTCGCTAGCCAAGAGGTTTTCTTCGAGCTGACTGACTTTAGAAGCACCGAGGATTACTGTGCTGACGTTTGGATTTTTCAAACACCAGGCAATCGCCAGGCGAGGCATGGTCATGCCCAAATCGTTGGCGAGTCCGGAAAGCCGACGGATTTTCGTAAGCTCCTTCTCGAAGTCCTGGCCTTCGAAGCGCGCCTTCAACCATTCCAAACCCTCGAGTGAAATCCGGGTATCCTCGGGGGTTCCCGAGAGGTATTTACCGGTCAGCTTTCCGCTGGCGAGGGGAGACCAAACGGTAGTGCCCAATCCGTAATCAGCAAAAATTCTGGAGTAGTCCTCCTCCATTTTATGACGCTCGAAAAGGTTGTACTGTGGCTGCTCCATCGTGGGGCGATAGCCGCCGACCCGTTCGGCTGCGGCATGCGCGGCCATGATTTCAGCGGCGGACCATTCGGAGGTTCCCCAGTAGAGGATTTTCCCTTGGCGGATAAGGTCTGACATAGCGGCGACGGTCTCTTCGATGGGAGTATCCGGGTCAGGCCGATGGCAAAAATAGAGATCGAGGTACTCGACTTGTAACCTGCGCAGCGCTGCGTGGCAGGCTTCAAAAACATGTTTACGCGAGAGTCCGGTTTGGTTGGGCTGATCGCCGCCCCAGAAAACTTTGCTGGAAACGCACCAGGTTTCCCGGGGCCATTGCTTTGAGGCGAGGATACGGCCCATCACTTCCTCGCTGCGCCCGCCTGCGTATGCCTCCGCGTTGTCGAAAAAGTTTATTCCTGCATCGTAGGCCGTTGTCATCAAACGGTCGGCGGTTTTGTCGTCAATTTGATTTCCAAACGTCACCCATGAGCCGAATGATAATTCACTGACTTTCAGGCCGGAGTTTCCGAGTCTTCGATATTTCATGTTCAGTTAGCAGAGCAATAAGGGGGGGGGCGAAGGCTGGGCATTCAGCAAAGCGTCAACTGTACTAGTCAACGGTGGCCATCCCCAGACGACGGGCGCGCACATCATACTTTGCGGATTGCTCTTCAGCATGGTAGGAAGATCGGATCATCGGCCCTGATTCACAGACGCCAAACCCGATTTCCAGGGCATAAGCCTTCCACTCGGCGAATTCTTCCGGAGTGACCCAGCGGTCAATCGGTTGATGTTCCGGGGAGGGCTGAAGGTATTGGCCGATGGTGAGGATATCTATGCCGACGGCGCGCATATCGTGCATCAATTCCTTGATCTCCTCTTTTTCCTCCCCGATGCCCAGCATCATTCCTGATTTGGTAACAAAGCCGCGCGATTTGGCGTGCTCCAGGACCCACAGTGAGCGGTCGTAGCGGGCGGTTTTACGAATCGGACGCTGGAGGCGCTTCACGGTCTCAAGGTTGTGGTTGAAAATGTCGGGATTGGCATCGAGTACCGTGTCGAGGTGCTCAACCTGGCCACGAAAATCGGCCGTCAATACCTCGACGGCACATTCTGGCATCCGGTTGTGGATGGCACGGATCGTGGCCGCCCAAACGGAGGCACCACCGTCCTTAAGGTCATCCCGTGCGACCGAGGTAATAACGCAGTGCTTAAGTCCCATCTGTGCCACGGAGGCGGCAACGCGGGCTGGCTCACCCAAATCAAGTTCGCTTGGACGCCCGGTTTGGATAGCGCAGAAACGGCAAGACCGCGTACATACGTTACCTAAAATCATGACCGTGGCTGTACCCCGCGACCAGCATTCTCCCATGTTAGGGCATTGCGCACTTTTACAGACGGTATGTAGGTTATTGTCTTCAACAATTTCCCGAACCTTTTTGTACTCTTGGCTGGTTGGGAGCTTTGCCCGAAGCCATGAAGGTTTTCGATTATCCATGCTCAGGAGCATCCGCGAAAACACGGGCAAATTCAACCGTTAATGCACGCTTTACCTTGGAAATAGAGACGGCGTGTCCTAATTCCCCGGCCATTGAACCGACGGTTCCGTCGGTAATTCCGCAGGGGATGATCCCCGCGAATGGACTCAGGTCAGTATTCACGTTCAATGCCAGGCCGTGGTAGCTGATCCAAGAACGAACGGCGACCCCCATGGCGCAAAGCTTACGATCCTCCACCCAAATACCGGTTTTACCGTCACGGCGATCACTCGGAATATTGAACTGCGTCAGCGTGTTGATCACGACTGTTTCTAGATTCCGAAGGTACCGGTGGAGATCCGGCTGCTTTCGAAGGGAAAAAATTGGGTAAGCAACAATTTGCCCTGGGCCGTGGTAGGTAATGTCTCCTCCACGATTGGTTTGCACGACCTCGATGCCTTTCGCTGCACATACTTCGGCAGACCATACCAGATTCGCGGAGGCACCTTTGCGTAAACCCATCGTGAACACCGGATTGTGCTCGGTGAAGATAAGCTGATCTGAAACTGCTTCGGCCTTGCGTTTGGTCACTTCCAAGCGCTGCCGCTCCAAAGCCTCGAGGTAGGAGGTGCGCCCCCAGTCTTGGACAGAAAAGGGTAGGGCGGGAATCTCTGGCGACAGGTCGAGCATCTCTCCTTCAACTTGGGAGAGGCACGTATCAGAGGCAATCTGCAAAAAAAGAACAGTGGTATAGAAAGCGGTCAGCAACCACCGCTTGCCCAAAATTTATTCCTTACCAAAGATAAAGCGGACGTCCTCCGGTATCCTTGCTTGCCAAATCGCAAACAATGAGTTTTCGCTAAGGGTATATGAAGATTGTATTAGCGTATTCTGGAGGCCTCGATACCTCTGTCTTGGTGAGTTGGCTCAAGGAGCATTACTCCGCTGAAATCATTACCTTTGCTGCCGACGTTGGCCAAGAGGAAGAGTTGACTGGGTTACCGGAGAAGGCGCGTGCGACCGGAGCAAAAACGCACTACACGGTGGATCTGGTGGACGAGTTTGCCAAGGACTTCATCTATCCGATGCTTCGTGCGAATGCGATTTACGAAGGTCAGTATTACCTTGGCACTTCAATTGCCCGCCCCCTCATTGCCAAAGCGCAAATTGAAATAGCCCAGCGTGAAGGAGCAGACGCCGTTTCTCACGGGGCCACGGGCAAGGGAAATGACCAAGTCCGCTTTGAGCTCACCTATGCGGCCCTCGCGCCAAAACTGGAAATCATCTCTCCTTGGCGCATGGGCGTTTTTCGCTCAGCCTTTCCCGGGCGGACAGAGATGATCAACTACTGCCGCGAGCACCAGATCGACGTCGAGGCGAGTGCCTCAAAACCTTACTCAATGGATCGGAACCTGCTGCATATTTCCTACGAAGCGGGGATTTTGGAAGACCCTTGGTTCGATCCGACGACTCCGGAAAATAAAGACATGTACAAACTCACCACTGCACCGGAAGATGCTCCGGATGAGGCAGAATACGTCGAATTAGCGTTTGATAAGGGCGATTGCGTGATGGTCAATGGCGAGGCATTAAAGCCCTCGGCAGTGCTCAAAACACTCAACAAGTTGGCGGGTAAACATGGCATTGGCCGGGTCGACATCGTCGAAAACCGCTTCGTCGGCATGAAAAGTCGTGGAGTGTACGAAACGCCCGGTGGGACGATTTTGATGCATGCCCATCGACAGATGGAAACGCTCACAATGGACCGTGACCTTATGCACATGCGGGACGGCTTGATTCCTCGCTACGCCGAATTGGTTTATAATGGCTTTTGGTATGCGCCTGAGCGGGAAGCACTGCAGGCGCTCATGGACGACGCCCAGAAAACGGTTTCGGGAACTGTTCGCTTGAAACTATACAAAGGGAATATGACAACCGTGGGAAGAAAGTCACCGGTGTCACTTTACGACGAAAACATTGCCTCGATGGAAGGCGTTGAAAGTGATTATAATCCAGACGATGCAAGTGGATTTATCCGTCTAAACGCCCTGCGCCTGCGCCGACGCGCCCTCGCGCAGGGAGGGGCTGAAATCGCCTCCGAGAGCAAGCTCAATAAGGCCTGAGGTCGTCCCTGATTGGTCTTTATAAAAAGGCGCTCATCCGATCAAGGATGCGCGCCTTTTCCTTTTAAAGAATCCACCTTCAGCCTAGCCGGGAAATCCGTTTTCAAAACAAACTTCGGCATAATCGAGCTGACCACCCCTTGGTAAAGCGGGGTTAAGTGGCTTACCTACGGCGAGCATCAGACCGATGATGTGGTTTTCGGGAAGGTTAATGATCTCGGCGACCTTTCCTGGATCGAATCCAATAATCGGATTACTGTCGTAGCCCATTGCCCGCGCCGCGAGCATAAGGGTCTGGCTCGCTATGCCCACAGAGCGGATACCCTCGTCTCGCTGAAGTTGTGGATTGTTCGCATAAAATTTCCCGATCATGGGGACGAGTGCGGCTTTCACGGGCTCCGGCGCATTGCGCCAATAACGTTCAGGCTCTTTATCAAAAGCCTGAAGGTCTGCGCAAATCAGCAGGAGGGCAGACGCATCGGTGACTTGGGCTTGATTCCAGGCAGCAGCTCGTATCGCCGCACGTTTTTCCGCGTCTCTGACGACCACGAATCTCCAATTTTGAATATTGAAAGAAGTCGGGGAAAGCATCGCCGCTTTAAGAAGTTTTTTGAGATCCTCTTCCGGCATATCGTGCGAGGGATCAAAGTGCTTCACTGATCGGCGAGTTTCTATAGCTTCAAAGGTTTCCATAGTGGTGAGTTCTTTAAAAAATGAGATTGAGTACGCAGGCATACTCCAGCTTGCGTAAGTGCATTGTACGCCTCTGTATTAATTAGCAAATTTCATTCGCTTAATTCGAGGCTTTCGTGGGTCAATGATCCCGATTGAGCGTCCTGACAGAAAAAAGCCTCCCCGTGGGGAGGCTTGTACACCCAGGCAGGTCGCTCAAAGCTTAGCCACGTTTTTTGGTGAGGCCTGCACTTGTTTTGATATTGGCGACTGTTGCCGTGGATACACCATATTTTTCGGCAACGACTCTAGTAATCAGACCGGCTTTCAGGTCGGTGATTAAGGCTTGTTTTTGTTCATCGCTGAGGACCGTGCGGGACCGTCGGCCAGATGCCTTTTTACTTTTTGAGGTAACTTTTTTTGCCGCAGGTGTTTTTGAAGTGCCGCCTTGACGCTGGCGCTCCAAGATTTCCTCGACTGAAATAGCAATTCCCTTCTTTTCCAAGTCCGCAACAATTTTTTCGGCGGCTTTAAGCTGTGCTGCCAGATCCTCGATCGCGCCGTTCGCAGCGGCCTGAACACGCGCTTCGATTTCTGGAGTGGCTACGAAGCCCTTGGGAAGTTTAACGTTTACTTTAATTACTCTTTTTGGCATATTTATATTTTGGTTAAATACTTTATGGATGTGCGCTGAAGGTTTTTTAAGTCAAGGCTTATTTCTATAAAATTGTATAAATGTTTTTATCTCCCGCCAAACTCAGAGAAAGCAGTGCGGCCAGCGTTTAAAAGTTAAAATGTCCGAGAAGCCAAATACCTACCTGAAAGTACGCATCGCTCAGATGGCTGTTCGGCAGGGAGATGTGGCCGCAAATCTGGAGGAAATTTCCGGTCGCATAGCCGCTGCAGGAAAGAGTGGTGCGGACTTGATTGTCTTTCCTGAGCTCTGTACCACGGGGTTGAATTGGAAAGTCAATGCTGGACTGGAAGTGCCCAGTCGGGAAGCAATTGAGCACATCCAGGGGGAGTGCGCTAGAAACCAGATCTCATTGATTGGAAGTTTTCTCGATTTCGAGACGGGTGCAAAGCCAAGCAATACGCTGTATGTGTTTGGGACTGACGGATCAGTAGCCAAGATTTACCGAAAGGTTCACCTCTTCACACTTTTTGAAGAGGAAAAGCATCTGGAGGCGGGTAGGCAAATAGCCTATGTGGATACCCGGTGGGGCCGCTTTGGGCTTTCAATTTGTTACGACCTGCGCTTCCCCGAGCTTTTTCGATCACTTGCCTTGGCCGGTGCGGAGGTCCAGTTTTTACCTTCTGCCTTTCCCTTTCCTCGGCTCGCGCATTGGCAGACCCTTGTGCGGGCCCGGGCAATTGAAAATCAGAATTTTTTCCTGGCTGTTAATCAGGCGGGTTACGAAGGCGGGAGTGCGGGTGAGCGAAAGGTTCGGTACTTCGGACATTCGATGCTGGTGGATCCTTGGGGTGAGGTGCTCTATGAAGGAGGTGAGGAACCCGAGGCGGTGGATGTAGACATCGACCTTACGCGCGTTCAGGAGGCCAGGAACCGCCTTTCATCGCTTAAGGATCGCCAGCCTGAGATTTACAATCGGTCATCAGGCAATCTCTGAGGCGCCCCGGGTTTCCCCTTCACGAGGGCTTTTTCGATCTTCGGAGTGTTGGTGGACGGCGCGGAAATCAAGGAAAGGCTTTGAATTTATATTTTCTCCTTTTCCTCCACCGCGTATTCGGTGAAGAGTTAGGCGTGCCGTGGTATCTTTATATTGCTCTCAAGCAGCTCTTCCCGACCAAACGGGGATTTTCTTTTTTTTCGCTCATGTCGATCCTTGGGGTGACCCTTGGCGTGGCGGTGTTGATTATCGTTCAGACGGTGATGAACGGATTTGGCGAGCAGATCCGCACCACAATTATCGAAACCTCCGGAGAGGTGCGGATCGAAGCAAACGAGATTATTTATGACTGGTCGGCACTCGTGGATGCCTTAACTGCGCGGCCGGACGTCCGCGCAGCTGCACCGTACGCCCAGGGGATCGTTATGCTTCAGCACCGTGAACGCCCAGCTTTTCCCTTCGTTAAGGGAATCGATCCGGAAAAAGAAGGGGAGGTGATCGACCTGGAGCAGTATCTGGTGTTTGGGGGATCGATGGATGATCTAGACGACTTTTCCATCTTTCTGAGTGAGGGCTTGGCTCACAATATTGGTGCGGGACCGGGATCGACGGTGGATGTGTACACCCCGCTAATGCTTGAGCGTCTAAAGGAAAATGAGGTCATCCTTCCGGTGGAGCTCGAGGTGGCCGGCATCTTCAGAACCGGGTGGAATGAGATAGATAAAAATTCGGTCCTCACCACGCTCCGCGTGATGCAGGAGCTTTATGGGTTGGACGATGGCGTCCATGGCTTAACCCTCCGCCTTGAAGGCCGCCGGGACGCCGACGTGGTTGCCCGGAATATCAACGAAACCCTTGAGCCGCCACTTAAGGCCGTCAGTTGGTTGGAATCTCAACGAGACTTTTTATTTATCCTCGCACTCGAAAAAACGATGCTCTCCTTCATCATTATTTTCATTATCCTGGTGGCCTCGTTTTCGATTGCGATCGCTTTGATGATGACGGTGCTGCGCAAGACTCGGGAGATTGGCTTAATGGTCGCCATGGGCGCGACTCCGGGGCAGGTCGCCGCCGGGTTCTGTTTTCAAGGGCTCGTGATCGGGGTCGTGGGGACGATATCCGGTGTGCTCTTCGCACTGTTTTCGCTGCACTTTAGAAATGACATCGTTCACGTCTTTGCCAAAATCACACAATCGGAAGATGCCCTGAGGCATTTCTATCAATTCAGCGAAATTCCCGCACATTACATGCTGCAGGATTTTGTTGTGGTCACCGTTTTCGCATTGGTCATTTCCACGCTGGCAGGCTTGTTACCTGCTTGGCGCGCCTACCGCCTCAAACCTGCTGATTCGCTTCGCAATGAATAGTTCACAAAAAGAAACCATGCGCGGGACAAAGCCTTTAATCCGTGCCGAAGGCCTGCACAAAACATTCCTCAGTGGAGAAGAGGAAATAACGGTTCTATCCGCAGTTGATTTTATTCTGTGCGAGGGAGAGCGGGTGAGTATTTGTGGAGAGTCCGGTTGTGGAAAATCCACCTTACTTAACGTCCTTTCCGGCTTGGAAGATTTTCAGAAAGGCAGTCTTTTCTGGGATGGGGAGGCGGTCAATGTCAGGCACCGAAACGCTGCACTCGCGCAGCGAAGGGGGCGTTTGATAGGTTTCGTTTTTCAGGCATTTTATTTAGTTCCCGAACTCAATGCGATCGAGAACGTGCTCTTGCCTGCGCGGATTGCGGGAAATCTGAACAAGGCGAGTTATGAGCGGGCGGAGGAACTCATGCGGAGGGTCGGGCTGGAGCAAAGACTGCGGCACAGCTCCACCAAGCTATCCGGCGGTGAGCGGCAGCGCGTGGCAGTGGCCCGTGCCCTGATTAATCAACCTCCCGTACTCTTCGCTGATGAACCGACTGGAAATCTCGACGAACGGAGTGGAGATGCGGTTATGGACTTGATCGAGCAGCTTTCGAAAGAGGAGGGCACCAGTCTCGTATTGGTGACTCACAGCGCGGACTATGCCGCCCGCATGGAGCGTACGCTCCACCTTACGCGAGGTGGCTTGGTGCGCGACTGAGCCGGGGGCTGATTTCCTGACAGGCAGCTTTTGCGCAGCGCATCCCATCAAGCGCAGCGGAAACGATGCCTCCGGCAAAGCCCGCGCCTTCAGCGCAGGGGTACAGGCCAGCGAGTTCGGGATGTGCCAGGCTTTTAGCGTCGCGTGGGATGCGCAGTGGTGAGCTGGTCCGGGTCTCAAACCCGATCAAATTGGCATCTCCGGTAGTGTACCCACGCATTTGTTTTTCAAAGAGGTGGAGTCCGTGTTGCAGGCGTTCCGTAATGAAGGCGGGAAGCAGCGAATGCAAGGGAGCCGGGGTCAATCCGGGAAAATAGCTGCTTGGGGGAAGGTGATCGGAAACTTTGGACCGCAAAAAATCCGGCACTCGTTGAGCGGGTGCTTTTTGAACGCCCCCGCCCGCCTTGGACGCGGCAAGCTCCAGCGCGCGTTGAAAAGCAACACCAGCCAGTACCCCGTGCTCCTTGCGGAAGGGAAGCGTATCCTCGGGTTCCACGGTGACGACCATTCCGCTGTTGGCAAAGGGCGAATCCCGGCGGGAAAGGGACATGCCGTTGACCACGACCTCGTCGTTTTCGGTGGCCGCCGGAACGATGAATCCGCCCGGACACATGCAAAAAGAGTGAACCCCGCGATCGTTAATTTTGGTGGCGAGGGAGTAGCGGGCGGCCGGAAGCATACGGGGGCGCTCCGTTCCCAGCTTGTAGTGGTACTGGATGCTGTCGATCAGCGGCTGAGGGTGCTCAATCCGGACGCCCACCGCAAAGGCCTTTTGCTCAAGGCGAAGCCCCGCTTGGTGTAACATTTGATAAATGTCTCGTGCGCTGTGCCCGGTTGCGAGAACGACGGCGTCGCCTTCAAAACTTTGGCCACCGGTCGTCGCCACACCCGCAATCCGCTTCCCATCCGTTGTTTTCAAAAGGCTACTGACCTTGGTTTGAAAATGCACTTCCCCACCAGCCTCAACGATGGAGGCGCGCAGTGCTTTGACAACATTTGGGAGTAAATTCGAGCCGATGTGCGGGTGTGCATCGATCAGTATACGGCGGGGAGCCCCATGCGCGACGAGGGTTTCATAGACCTCGCGGACGGGTCCCCGTTTCGTTGCGCGGGTGTAGAGTTTGCCATCGGAGAAAGTACCTGCGCCACCTTCGCCGAAGCAGTAGTTTGAGTCTTCGATGACGCGACCCTGGCGGAGGAGGGGGGCAAGGTCGAACCGCCGTGCCGAGGCATCTTTACCCCGTTCAATCAAGATTGGGCGCCAGCCTTGCTTGATGGCTTCCATTGCGGCGAAGAGGCCCGCAGGGCCGCAGCCGACAATGATAAGCCGTCGTGCCTTTGCCGGAACAGCGGTGAGTCCGGGCTTGATTAAGGGTTCTTCGGGAAGCGAGCCGCTGAGGCTTACCTCAAGGCGCAACTGTGCTTTAATCTCGCGCTGCCTTGCATCAATGGAGTGCTTCACCAGGCGCACATCGTGGACCGAGCTGAGGGGTTTGCGCAGCTGCTTGGCGGCAAGTCGTTTCCATGCCTCCACGTCCTCAGAGGCACTGAGGGGCAGGATAATATCCAGAGTGTGAACGGTGGGTTCCGGCATTGAAGTGTTTCGCTAAGACTTTGAAGGTAAGTTGGCAGGGTAAGCAATTTTACCGCGCAGGTAAAGCACCACCCCAACCAGGAGTGCAAGCGTTAGAAGGTAATAGGCTGGCGTCCATGCCATAATTTCTCCGAAGACGGGTGAAGTCTCCCCAATGTCCGTTTCCATGCTTTTGGAGTCCTCACGGAGCGCGAGGGTAAATCCCATGTAAACCAGACCCGTTGCTCCGTAGGCGAGGTTGGTCGCAAGGCTTCGAATACTTAATACGGTGGCTCTTCGCCGCGAATCTGTGACTGCATGGTTTAGGTAGTGGCTGGTGAAAAAGTTTATTAAAGTGAGGGATAGCCCGATCCCAAAGACCGGAATGACGCCCCAAAACGGAATGGTAAGGGCCATCGCGCAAAGCGTTGCGCCAAGGATCGCGGCCAGTAATGACCAGTTGAAGAGCGCCGACCGTGCCTCGACAAGGCGGCGTGCGTAAATCGGTGTGACAATACCGACCAACCCACCCGCAGCACCAATGATTCCAAAGGCAAACTCCGGGATTTGAATGTAGCGATAGTACTCGCTGGCCAGCGTGATGATCGTTCGGGCTGTGCTATCGAAGGTAAGGGCAGCCGCGATGATGAGTAAAACGACAGGAGACTTAAAAACCCAACGAATGGTTTCCAGTATCGTTCGGGTTGCCACACGGATGGATGCTCCCCCTGTCCGGGCATCCTCACCCTCGGTGGGAACTTCCTTGAGGGAACAAGCGGCAGCGAGGGCGAAGAGTGAGGTACCCAAGCAGAGGTAGAGAGGAAAGCGGAGGGTAGTCTCGGGGGCCAATTCTCCGGAAAAACCAAAAAGCGCCAGAAACCAGGTTACAGCGGAAGCATCGTATAAGAGTCCTCCCAACAGCATGGCACCCGCCATCGCCCCCGCCCCAAAGCGCATCTGTATATCCAGGACTTTGGACCAGTTTAGCTCCTCCCCGACTGATTTCAAAGTGTCGAAGGCGAGTGCCTCATCCGCACCACTGGCCATGGCTTCAGCAGTGCCACTTAAAACCCGATTGATGAGCAGGCCCCAAAAAACAATCTGCGTATTTCCTATCGGTAAAAAACAGAGCAGGATCATTTCGAGGACCATGCAGGCGGCGGCGATCACCACTAAATTCTTCCGCCCTATGGTATCGGCCATCGCCCCGGAGGGGACCTCAAGCAGAAAAATGGTCGCCGCCCATACGGCGTTGAGTAAAAGAAACTGCTCAAGGCTCAGTCCCATATCGAGAAAGAGCACGGTAAATACCGGATAATAAAAACGCGCGTTGAAAAGAACGCGAAAGGCGATGAATAGCCGGATATTAGCGTGGCGAAAGGGAGAGCGCATGGCGCACTTTCACTGCATCCCCGATTCTGTCAAAGCGGAAATAAGCTTGGCATGCTCCTTGAAGTTTTCAGATGAATCTTTTGAGCCCGAGGGTCATCGAACCGGGCTTTGCAACGTCCGCGAAAACGTCCCGGCGCTTTTTGAATGAAGCGCTATCCTACAACCGTACTCATCTTGAAGATAGGCAAGAACATCGAGATCACAATCCCTCCGATCACGATGCCGAGGAAACAAATCAAAAGCGGTTCCATCAAAGAGGTCAGTCCGGAAACAAGGGCGCGGATCTCAGAGTCATAAAAATCAGACACCTTCAGGAGCATGCCATCGACATTACCCACCCGTTCGCCCGCCTTCGCCATGTGCTTCACCATGGGGGGGAAGTAGGCGTCCTCGGAAAGGATTTCAGAGACTTGACCACCCGCACTGACGTGTTTGGTGATTTTTTTGCAAGAGCGTTCAACAAAGACGTTGTTCGATGCTTTGGCGACGATGTCCAAGGTCTGAAGGATGGGCACTCCGGAGCGCATGAGGATAGCGTACGTGCGGCAAAAACGGGATAAATTTATCTTTTGGTTAAGTTGTCCAAAAATGGGAAAGCGAATGATCACATTATCTTTCACCACGCGCCCCTTCGGTGTTTTGATGAACATTTTGATCCCGAAAAATGCCGCAATCATGGCAGGGATGATGTAGAAAATGTAATTCCGGAGAAATTCACTAATCGCGATGAGCATCTTGGTTGGTGCGGGCAACTCCTCACCAAAATCAGAAAACATCGTAGCGAATTGAGGAATCACAAAGATGAGCAGCACATTCACCAAAGCAATGGCGAGTAAGATGACCGCTGCCGGATACATCAAGGCGCTCTTTACCTCGCCTGTCAGCTTAACTGAGTCCTCAAAGTAAGAGGCAGTCTTCTCGAGGATTTCGGCGAGTCCGCCACTGGCTTCCCCCGCCTCGGCCATTGAAACGAAAAGGTTCGGAAAGGCCCGCGGATAGGCAGAACAAGCTTTTGAAAAGGAAGTACCAGCGGAAACGTCGGCACGCACATTACGAATGATGACGCGAAAGACGGGGCTCGCTGTTTGGTCCTCAAGCGCTTCAAGCGCGCTGACCAGAGGTAGACCCGCATCGAGCATTGCCGCGAGTTGTTGGGTGAAGACAGCCAATTCGCGCAGTTTGATTGTCTTCTTTTTTGCCTGCCGCTCGTAACTCTTCTGCTTGGCTAAACGTTGCCCCTCGATGAAGCTGCGTTTTTTGGATGATTTGGCCGAGGTGCGTGAGCCTGAAGCAGTAGGATTGAGGATCGCCATATTAGGACTATAAATTGAAGGTAGGCAGTGGTTTGTCAAAGCGATTGCGTCCCTCGCGGAAACGGCTCTGCGATTAAACGACTTTTTAACGTTTCCTTATTCGTTGCGCCTTAGCCTTGGGAAAGTGCCGCTGTGGATTATCTGAGGCGAAGGCAAGGGCGATAAAGGCGAGGGACACCAGAATGCCGATAAAGTAAGTTTGAGCGTAGCTATCAAAAAGCCCCTTCACAACGCTAAAAAAATATGGGCCGACGGCGCTGCTGATCACCGTAAGACTCATGGCGACGCCGCTAATTGCACCGACATGACTACGCCCGAAA
>PWZW01000176.1 GCA_003567255.1 Puniceicoccaceae bacterium
TCGCGGTGACCACCGCAGAAGTGGTGGCCCGGCCGACGGCAGCAGCATCCTTTCCGCAATAGAGCCCGCGAAAACATCCCGAAAGCGCAATGATCAATCCAAATACCGTAGACTTAAAAAGACCAGTGACCACGTCAGAGAGAGAAACCGCCGCCAGCAGTTGATGGTGATACTGGCTGACCGATACTTCGGAAATCGACACAGCGACGAGCATACCCCCAAGAATCGAAATGACATTCGCAAGTGCCGTGAGTAAGGGCATCACAATAATCAGGGCAAGCACCCGGGGCAGCACAAGAAACTGCATCGGAGATATGCTAAAGCTCTCCAAGGCGTCAATTTCCTCATTCACCCGCATGCTACCGATTTGCGCAGCGTAGGCCGCTCCAGTACGACCCGCCATGATGATTCCAGTCATCACCGCAGCGAGCTCTCGGGTCATAACCAGCCCAACCAGGTCTGCGACGTAAATATCCGCACCCAGTTTGTGAAGCTGAATGACACCGATAAAGGCAATGATCAGGCCCGTTAAAAAGGCCAACAAAGCTACGATCGGCACGGCTTGTGGGCCCGCCGCTTGAAAAAGCACCAAAAACTCCCGCGCCCGGAGCGTGCCCTTCCCGAGGCACAGTTTCAAAGTATCAATCAGCATTTGTCCAATGAAGACCAAATACCGCTGAACCCCCGCCCAAGCTGCAATGGACCGTTCACCGACCGAGGTAAACCAATCAATGGTAGCCTTTTTTTGCTTCAGGTCCGCCTCCGGCACCGCCTCCGACAGTTTGAGAAGCGCGCCTACCCCCGAGGGCAAGCTGTCTCTTCGGACCTCCACACCATTGCTTTCCATCGATTGAATGAGGCCGGCCACCAAAGCTAAAAAAGAGGTATCCCACGCTCCCAAGTCGGTACAGTCGAAACTCAACTTTGCCTCACTAGCCTGTTCCAAAATGGCCGCCCGCAGCTCACGTCCACGCTTCCCAAAGGTGCCCAGTGTCCAATCCCCGGAAAAGGAAAGCACCCGATGCCCTTTCTCGGACTTGATTTCAAAATCCGCTTGATGTTTGTCTGCTGTCATGTGACCCAATCCGCTAGGATGCTTGATAAGGGCAAACCTTGCAAGCCACCTGACAAAGACAAGACTGTTTTTGGTGGTCACTCCCCCAAGAAAAGCGCACTTCCTCCGGGGAAAGCGCACTATGCCCTTGATCGTCGAAGCTCAATCCTGTCAGGCTTTCAAACCATGCGAACGGTACTTTTTGATCTCGATGGCACTCTGGTCGACCATTTTGAGGCGATCCGTGCGGGAGTGAACCACGCGGCCGGAGCCCTCAATCTCCCGCCAGTGGATCTTCCAAGCATTCACCGTGCGGTCGGCGGAGGTATCCGTTTGACGCTTACCCGGCTCTTTGGAATGGAACGGCTTGATACCGCCCTGCCCCACTTTTACCACGGCTTTGAAGCGGTGTACCTAAAAGAAGTCACGGTGCTGCCCGGGGCGGCATGGTTGGTCGGGGCTTTGGCCGAACGCGGGCACGCCATGGCCGTACTCACAAACAAAGACGCCCGCTTTGCCGTTCCTCTGATTGAGGCGATTGGACTGGCTCAGTATTTCAAAGGGGTTTTTGGTACCGAAGATGATGGTTTGCGCAAGCCCGATGCCGCCTTTACCCAACGGGCGCTGGCCACGATGAACGTGGTGGCCTCAGACTGCGTTTTGGTCGGCGATTCTCCCTTTGATGCAGAAACGGCGGCAGCTGTTGATATGCAGGCATACCTGATCGCCAGCGGTAGCCATTCTATTGAGCAGCTCAAAACCGAGGCACCATCTGCGGCTGAGATTTACGCAAATGCCTTTGATCTGGGCCAATTCGCCTTCGGCCTGCACCCTCCAGATCCGGGGCGTTGCTAAGCGCGCTTTTGTTGTGCCGTTCCGTTGCGTTGGATTTGCTCGTTGGTCGGGAAGCAGATCCGCGAGGCAGCTTCCTCAAAGTCGGCAGCACCCGACAAAATGCTGATCTCCAACCGCAGGTAGTACAAAGGCAGACTTGCTTTTAACTCGGCGGGTAAACGCACCGCATCTTTCTCGGTGGTCACAATACAATCCACGTCACCCGATGCGGCGCGTTCGTAGATTTTTGCGATCTCCTCGTTACTGAAACGGTGGTGATCAAGGAAGCGGTGGTTGTAGCGAATCTCCGCACCGTATCCACGAAGCATTGATTCAAAACTCTCCGGTGAGGCGATTCCACTGAAGGCGGCAATACGTTTACCCTCCAAGTAGCTCAGCGGTTTTTGTGCAGAGCCATGCACTTCCCTCAAGTATTGTGGCTGGTGAGCACACTCGATTATCTCCGCTTGGGTGTTGTGCTCGCGAATAAGGTCCAGCAGGGCTTCATCTTTTTGTCCGTCAGATTTGGTGAGGAAGATGTAACTAGCCCGCTTAAGGTGCTTGATCGGTTCCCGAAGGATCCCACGAGGCAGCAGGTGGTGATTCCCGAAGGGATTTGTCTTGTCGATCAAAAGCAGGTTGAGCCGCCCTTTCAGAGGGAGGTATTGAAAGCCATCGTCCAGGATCAAGGTATCCGCGCCAAACCGCCGAATCGCGTAAGAGCCCGCCTTCACCCGGTTCTTGTCCACGAGAACAATCACCCCGGGTAAATTTGACGCCAGCATGAAAGGCTCGTCCCCAGCCTCCTCTGAATCGAGCAACACCTTTTCCCCGTCGCTGACGATTTTGGGGGGCGCCTCTTTTCCATGACTGAGTAAGCGCCACCACTTTCGAAAAAACGGTTCTTTTTTACTTTTATATCCGCGACTGAGGATGGCCACCTTGCGCCCGCGCTCCGCAAGTGTCTTGGCAAGCATCTCCACAACGGGTGTCTTTCCAGTACCACCGACCGTTAAGTTTCCAACGACCACGACCAGGCACCCCAAGGGCTTGTTCCGCAAAATGCGGCGCTCGTACAAATACCAGCGGGTTTGCACCACCAAGCTGAA
>PWZW01000223.1 GCA_003567255.1 Puniceicoccaceae bacterium
CCCCGGGTGCCTTCGGGAGCGCCGGCTTTGCTAAAATTGTCCGCAGCGGAAAAAACATAGATCACGCGGCGCGTTGAAGTCCCTAAATCACCGTAAAGGCGATATGCTTCAAGCATCTTTTCGTGCAAAGCCTTGGTGGTTTCTGCGGCCAGCGCGATTTCCATGCTCCACCGCGCGGAGAGACGACGGTCAGAACGGATTTCAAAATGTTCGGATTGGTAGTAATGAAACCCATCCGCTCCGACGACTTCGACAACGCTAACGCTTCCTTTCGGGAGCGAAAACTCCCAGGCAGCCTCGGCACGAAGCAGCCCTGACCCGAAAAATATAAGGGCCATAATCCTTAAAAGCGTATGCCGTCCGTTTGACATACGCTTATTCTTAACTTTTTTACATTAGAGGTGAGTTTATTGCCGCAATCTGCTCACGCTTGTTTTCCCTACCTCCAAGGCCGACAACACCCCAAAAACTTAATCTATTGAAGATTAACGGCTTAAGAGCTTTATTCCATTTAGGATTCAAAAACCCAAGGCTTCCCTAAGGGTTTATAGGGCCTTCTCCTTTGACCCAAATCGGGTAGCCTCCTCATGTTGGAAACAAGCAGGTTCAGGTTTCCCTGACAAAAGGGAAAGAAAGCCCCCAGACGAGTTCGCGGGCAGTCCCCAAAATGGAGGGAGGGCAGTGCCCAAATTATTTGGAGCAGGGAAGAATGCGTTTAAAAATTTGCTAAAAACGGCTGCGAATTATCGCAGAAACGACCTTTGTGCCCATTTTTAAAAGGAGCGACTACCGAAGATCATTCATCACCGCGCGCCCGACCCGCTCAACGCCCAGGCGGGCGATCCGACTTCCCGGATAAATCTCTCTTGCCTGAAGCAGTTGCGCGAGCGCCGCAGCATGCCTCCCGGCTTCCTCACTCCGTCTTGCCGCATCCAACACCAAGGCGTAGTTGGCTACACGCGGAGCCAATTCGGAGCGCGCCCGGTTCAGGCGATTATCGTCCGGACTCAACTCTCTGGCTTGCTCAAGCATGTCCCACGCCGCGAAAGCATTATTCTGAGCGACCATTTCTTGGCTCTGCCCAAGCAGCATTTCGATTTGTCCAACCCGGTTGATAATGTCCTCAAGGAGCGGACGGCGCTCTTCATCCTCGGAAAGCGCCACACCAAATTCCATCCGACGATTATAGATATCCCGGTCAGATCCGCGCTCCCGCAGTTCATCAAAGGCGATCACCGCCTGAGAGCCGCGGTCAGTCATCGAACTGGTCTCGGTTTGGAATTTGCGGATAGAAGGATTGCTTGGCCAGATTTCAATCGCCCTTTGTAGTTCGTCACGGGCCTGCTCAATCTGTCCACGGTTTCGATATTGAGCCGCGGCAAAGACGGCAAAGTCGCTCATACTACGCGCAGTATCGATGGAGCCCAAGATACGGGTAGCTGGAAAATCGGGTGCCAATTCGCGGGTCTCCTGGACCAAGGCTTCCACCGAGTTATAGTCCCTGACATTTGCCAGCTCTCTGGCCTCGCGCAAGTTGCGGTAAATACGCAGCAGAGTGCGTCGCTGTTCAGTCGGGAACTGATAAACCTCGGGAACGTGCTCTCCGAGCACAAGCGTTTCCTGAAGGCGCTCAAGGGCCAGCATCCGGTCACCCCCATCATAGGCCGAACGCACGGAGCGCATCCCCGACCGCACATCATTGACCGCTTCACGCGAAACAAATTCGATGGTATCCACGGTAAAAGTTAGATCGGTGTTGGGGAAGAAAGACGCCAATTCGCTGCGCCCAACCTCAAGTTGCTGGGAGGACCCGCGAAAAATCATGCGGTAAAACCCACTGCTCATCTGCGCGTGTTGAAAGCGCCGCTGTAAGAAAAAACTCACAATTTGTGACTGGAAAGTCAACATTGCCTGAATCCCACTTTGCGCCTGCTGAACTTCAATAGAGGCGATTCGCTCGACCGTTTCGGCAAGATCACGGGCCCGAAAGCTCTCCTCGGTGACCATGTCCTCGGGGAGTGAGCGATTGCTCGCACCCGCTTCCGAAGGTTCGCGGGTACTGGTCCGCTCAAGGGCGGCTTGACGCTCTCGCGCCCGCTGCAGGGTGCGGGCGCGGTTCGCAACCACTTCTTCCTGAAAACGCCGCTGGCGATCCAACTCAGCCTGATTGCGCGCCGCACCCCGACGCTCCTCACGTATCCGCCAGGCATTATAAACCTGGTTGGCAATGACGAGTGAATTACCCCCGTCCGCCTCAAATTCGGCAGCACGGAAGAGCAGTTCCCAAGCCTCAAACAGCACATCATCGTCGCTGGTATTGCCGACCGACAATCTGCTCATAATTTCATCGATGATGGCTTGATACTCCTCGAACTCCTCCGTCGGATCAGTCCCCAGGTAACGCTCAAACCGGGCGCGGAAAATCCGCGAATCCCCCAGATTAAAGGTGCGGCCTTTCCAGAGAAAGGTCCCTTCCTCGAGGTTTAAAGCGTCGCTGTCCGGATTAAACACGCGGTCCGCCACATTGATAAATGCCTGGCTATCAAAGGGCGTGCTTGGTGCCTGCATACTGGCAGAGGCGGGTGCTGGCTGCTGGCCGCCGCCTCCGCCCGGCTGAAAGACCGCCTGCGCGGGAAGGAGGCTACCTCCGCAAATCAAACAAACCAAGGGGGAAACAAAATAAGAAATCTTCATGAGCTAAGGGCCTTAAAATTTGCGCAATTCCTCGACTTGAATGAGGCCCCCGGAAACCACATTTACCCGCATTCGGTAGCGCTGACCGACGTGGAGGTTTTCCGTGATGCTGGCGGGGATGAATATGGGTATGTTAACGGAATCATGAGTCGCGGAGACCGCGAGGATGCGACCCACCTGTTCATCCCAGACAATCTGGGAAACGATTTGTGCCTCAAGTAGATAGCGATTTCCCAAAAAATCCTCCGGACCCTCCAAATAAGCGCTGCTCGGAAAGCGCTCCAAGCCTGAAA
>PWZW01000117.1 GCA_003567255.1 Puniceicoccaceae bacterium
ACCGTCACCGATGAAGCACTGGTTGGTGCGGCGGCCTCTCATGCTTGGGTAGAGGTCTGCCTTCCCGGGGGGACCTGGTGGGGACTGGATCCGACAAATAACAAACCGGCGGACGAGCGACACGTCAAAGTGGCGGTGGGCCGGGACTACACAGACGTGGCTCCGATGCGCGGCACTTATAAAGGGGCGGTCGATCAAAAGCTCCAGGTTATGGTCTCGCTCAAACGCCGCGCCCCGACCACCCATACCTAACGCGCACTGAGCGCCTCGATATAAAGCACCCATGAAACTCTCCATCGTACACCACTCCCGCTACAACTACAGTGCGCCAGTTAGTTTTGGTGATCATCTGCTCCGCCTGCGTCCCCGCGAAAGCCATCTGCTACAAGTGACTTCATTTTCCGTTAAAACGCATCCTGAATCCAGAGAACGTTGGGTAAAAGATGTCTTCTCAAACACGGTTTTGCTGAAGAACTTTGGTTTGGCGGAGGCTGAGCAACTCGCCTTTGAGTGCATACTCACGGTGAACATAGTTGAGGAAAATCCATTTAACTTCATCTTGGATCCCCACGCGGTCAGCTACCCCTTTTCCTACACACCTGCGGAGCGAGAGGCGTTGCGCCCGCTGATCGAAAGCCGGGCGGCAAAGTCGGAGCACTCGCTTGACTGGTACTACGCAGCGGTGCCCTCCCCGATGAAACACCCGGACACCGTACAGTTCCTCTCCGACATCAACCAAGCTATTCGCCAGCAAATTAAGTACATACGGAGAGACGAAGAAGGCGTTCAATCGCCGGACGAGACGATAGTGCTGAAAACCGGTTCCTGTCGCGATATGGCTTGGCTATTTATTTCGATCTGTCGTCAACTTGGCCTCGCGGCACGCTTTGTGAGCGGCTACCTCTACGATCCACCGGTCGACAACGAAGCTGGCAGCGAACACCTTTTCAATCGGGCAGTGGGCGCGATGCACGCTTGGGCTGAGGTCTATCTTCCCGGCGCAGGGTGGAAGGGCTTTGACCCGACAAACGGCATCCTCGCGAACGCATTTTTCATCCCCTGTGCCGTATCCATCCACCCCGACGGGGCGAGTCCCATTGAGGGGAAATATTTTTCCAAAGCGCCAGCGACCTCCATGTTGGAGTTTGACCTAAACATCACTGCCCAATGAGGCCTGAAGATAAAAAAACCCAGACCAACGCAGAAAAACTCGCCTCCACAATCGAAGCATTTTTCGTTTCTGAAAACATCGAGCTCACCATGGGAGGTGAACCGACCTTTGTGCCGCGGGAAACCTCCGGTGCAGAGTGGAACAACGCAGCGATGGGTCCGGAGAAGCTCACCTATGCACGCAAGATGTCTACGGAACTGCTTCAGCGAAACTACCCGGGAGGTGTGCTCATGCAGGTTTTTGGGAAGCTCTACCCCGGCGAGCCACTCCCGAGGTGGAACTGCCTGATCCTCCATAAACCCGACAGCGAACCACTCTGGGAGAATGGACAGCAGTTCAATCTGGCGACCCCGGCGAAAGCCGTGCCAGCCCAGACCATCGCTGCCTTCGCGAAAAACCTGGCCCGTAGCCTTGGCTTTGAAAAGCACCTGCTTCGGGCTCGTTTTCCAGCCACCTCTGGGCGCGGCTCAGCCTGGGTACTGCCGCTGGATTATGAAGAAGATAAATGGATCAGCAACGACTGGAGTCCCATCTTTCCCAAAGCGATCAAGATCCTCAGAGGAGACAGCCCCGCCGGGCTCCTGCTGCCCCTCGCGGAGCTTCCGGAAAACGCTTCCCGCCGAGCCCTGACTATCGAAAGGGAGGGTGGTCAAATCAACATCTTCATTCCTCCACTTCCCTGGACCGGCTTTGTTGCTCTGCTTAAAAAAATTGAGACCTTGGCACGGACCAGCCGTTTGCCGCGGGTCATCCTGACCGGCTATGCACCGGGAGAGCGCGAGGCCAACCGGGTGACCACTTACGGAATGGCAGCAGACCCCGGCGTACTGGAAGTCAACCTTCCGCCAACCCGCGACTGGACCGCCTACCGTAAAATCGTAAAGTCCAGCTACGAGGCCGCCGGAGCAGTCGGCTTATACGGCACTAAATGCTCGCTGAATGGGGCGATCAGAGGAAGTGGTGGCGGGGCTCACCTAGCCTTTGGTGGGCCGGACTTAGGGCATAATCCGTTCCTCCGGAAACCCTCCCGAATTGCATCTCTGCTCCGTTATTGGCAGCACCACCCCGCCCTTTCCTACGCCTTCACCGGGCAGTTTGTTGGTCCCGGCTGCCAAGCACCCCGGGTCGATGAAGGCCCCCTCCACGGACTTTACGAGCTGGAGGTCGCCTGCGAGGGTTTGGATTCCCTCGGTGACGTGGAAGATGGATACTACATTGATCAGGCCTTGCGGAACCTGCTGACAGATTCCTCCGGAAACACTCACCGCGCCGAAATCTGCTTTGATAAGTTCCACAACGCACTTTCTCCCAATGGTCTCCTCGGGATTGTAGAGCTCCGCGCCTTTGAGTCGCTGCCGACGGGCGAAGGTCTCGCCATGGTTGGCCTGTTCATCCGGACCATCCTTGCCCGGCTTCTCAAACAGCCCTTTAGAAAGGACCTTCGCCGCTTTGGCCCGTCCTTGCATGACCAATACTTTTTACCGACCTATCTGGAGAGTGATCTTGGCGAGGTAGTTGAGGACCTGAATCGAAACGGCTTTGCCTTTTCCTTGGACTGGCTCCGGCCAATCCTGGACTTCCGTTGCCCCCGCCTGGGAACGCTTCCCCTCCCGGGAGGGGAGCTTCGTCTGCGACAAGCTCTCGAATCCTTCCCCCTAATGGCCGAAGAGAGCCTCAGCGCAAACACTGTGCGTATGGTCGACAATTCCACTGACCGGATCGAACTTGAGCTCACAGACCCCGCATTACTGGAAACGCATTTGCTAAGTATTAACGGAGTAGAGGTCCCGTTTCACAGCTTTACCAAGAAGT
>PWZW01000066.1 GCA_003567255.1 Puniceicoccaceae bacterium
CCAAGGTGCGAGGCTCAAGCTTACTCCTCTCAGGTTTATTTTCGGCATGCCACTTTACCCCGATGACCTCCCCAGGGGATAGACACAAGCCGCGTGTAGCTATTGCCGGGGCTAGTGGTTTTGTCGGCACAAAAATCAGAACAGCTCTCAGCGAACACTTCCAATGGCTCGCCTTAACCCGATCCGCAACGATCAGTGGAAGCCAAACCAGCGACGACCATACTAGCTGGCGCCATTGCGACCTTTTCTCTCTTCCACAGGTCGAACAAGCCTTGAGTGGCGCTGATTACGGAATTTACCTGGTCCACTCCATGCTTCCTTCCAGCCGCTTGGTCCAAGGAGATTTCGCCGATATGGATCTGCTTCTGGCAGACAATTTTGCCCGTGCTGCGCGCTCCGCCGGACTCAAACACATTATTTATTTGGGTGGCCTCATCCCCGAGGACCAGAGCCACCTTTCTCCCCACTTGCAAAGTCGGCTGGAGGTGGAGAAAGTGCTGCGCGCTTCGGGAATTCCAGTGACCGTTCTACGCGCCGGCTTGATTGTGGGACCTGGCGGATCGTCGACCAGGATGCTCATCAATCTAGTACACCGCCTTCCTTTTATGATTCTTCCCCGGTGGACCCGCTCAGTCACTCAGTCGATAGACGTGCGTGACGTCGTTCGGGCGTTTGACATTGTGCTTCGAGAGGAAAATTACCAAGGCAAGACGTATGATCTGGCGGGCCATCCGTCAATGACGTACAAAAACATGATCCTTTCCACTGGCCGTGTGATGAATAAGCATCCGCGCGCCATCACCTATCCGTTTCACTCTATAAAACTCTCACGCGCTTGGGTACGTTTCATCAGTGGGGTCCCAGCCCAATTGGTCAATCCGCTCCTGGAAAGCCTGACCCACGATCTTTCTGCGGCGGATAATCCGCTCCTGGCAAGAATGCTTCCAGACTGCATAGAGTTTGAAACATCCGTGCGATCGGCAATGACGGCAGAAGGGGCTCTGGTTGAAAATCCGCGGGCTTCCACCCAGAAAATTGATAGATCCCTACTTAGGGCAGCGAAGCGTGTCCGCTCAATTCAGCGTCTTCCGCTTCCCAAAGGTTGGGACGCACCAACGGTAGCCAACGCCTACGGAAGTTGGCTTACGAAGAAATTCCGCGGGCTCATTTATGTGGACCGCTCCTCTGACGGCGAGTTGATCTTTTGGTTGCGCTATCCAGCCTTGAAACTCCTTGTCCTATCACCGACTCCCTTCTCTAGAAAGGGCGGACGCCGCCGCGCATTTTACATAAGCGGGGGTGTCCTGGCCCAGCAGGTGGATCCACCGGGTCGGCTGGAATTTCGACTTATACCCGAACTAAATTGCCTGGTTGCCGCAATCCACGGGTTCTCGCCAAGCCTCCCGTGGGCACTCTACTCCCAGACACAGGCGCGGGTGCACCTATGGGTCATGCGCAGCTTTGCCAAGTACCTGGCAAAAGTTTAAACAAGGCACCTGAGGACTCTTAAAATCAAAAGCTATTCTTTAAACAGCTGCATCTGGGGATCCTTCACCATGTCATAAATCTTCAAAATGCGCATCAATTGAAGTAAATCCGACTTTTGGTAGCTGTGGTTGACTTCGACGCGACGGATCAGATTCTCCAGAATTGTGCTAAAGGTCAGTATATGATCAACTCCCAGCTTTCTGAGCATTTCGATACTTTCGGAACGTTGCGGATCATTGGTCGGCAGACTGGGCAAGACCAATATTTTTACAAAAGACGTGGGTTCTTTGATTAACTCCGCACCATCTTCCTCTTCATTAAATTCGAAATAGGCTTCCGCCCGCTCAAGCACATCCCGCTTTAAAAAGTTGAAAATTTTACTGCTGCTTTTCAGCATCGAGGGACTGAAGCGCGAGGTGTGCCACCCCTTCACGACCACGACCGCACGCCGTATGCTTTCTACGTCGGCCGAGAAAAGCTGAAACCCAGCGGTACCCCCATCTTTCGCCGGTTGGGGGTTGGCCACGATCAAGTCAATCTCCTCGTCGCTCCGCTTTTTGCGGGAGTGGATGGCGTACTTTCGCAGTTGCCGAACGAGAAATCCGTTGAGCTCAAAATACTCCCGAACAATGTTTTCGTCGAAACCTGCCATTGGCTCTAAGTACGTTAATCAAGAGAACGCCCTCACACACTAAAGCTCTCACCGCAGCTACAACTGGAGGTTGCATTGGGGTTTGAGAATTTAAAACCACCCCCGACCATTTGGTGGGAATAGTCTATTTGGGTACCTTTTAAATAAAGAGCGCTTTTAGAGTCGACCAAAACCGGCACGCCATGAGACCACACCACGATGTCTCCCCGTTTGGTTGTATTCACAAACTTCATTTTATAGCTCAATCCATTACACCCGCCCCCAGTGATAGCGCACCGCAGGAAAGGCCCTTCCCCGTCACGCTCCATCAATGCGAGCGCCTTTTCACCCGCCGCAGCGGTTAAACGAATCAGTGCCTCATTCCCCTCCCGAACACTTTCAGGTATTTCAATTGTACTTATCACGGACATTGCAAATGCTTAGTATGTACTGATTCACCAGAGAATCAAGTACGCTTGGTTACGAGCCGACTGGCCAGTCGCAAGGCGGCCAACATGCTCCCAGAAGAGGCTTTTTGCTGCCCGGCAATCTCAAACCCTGTCCCATGATCGGGGCTTGTTCGGAGGTAGGGTAGCCCAAGCGTTAGGTTCACCGCATGGTCAAACTCCAGAAGCTTCAACGGTGCCAGGCCCTGATCATGGTAAAGCGCAACGACCACATCAAATTCGCCGCGAACCTGCCGCATGAACACGGTGTCTCCCGGCAAGCAGCCAGACAGCCCAGGAATAAATTCCCGCATGCGATCCAATACCGGATCCAGCAGGTCGATTTCCTCACTGCCCAAGATTCCGCACTCGCCCGCGTGGGGATTCAATCCACAAACGCCAATCCGCGGATCTGAGAGACCAAGCGAATGGCATAAGGAAGCCGCCCGCGTCACCGCCCGCTCCAGACAAGCTGCATCCAGCGCTGCGGGGACCTCCGCCAGCGAAATATGCCAAGTCGCCAGCACCACACGCATTTGCTGGCCCACAAAAGCCATCGTCGGCACTCCCTGCCAACGCTTCGCAAAGAACTCCGTTTGCCCCGGCTCGGCAAACCCCACCGCCTGAAGACGATGTTTGCTTATCGGTCCAGTAACTACCCCACTAAACTTTCCAAGCAGGCACCCCTGAGCGGCCATTTCCATCGACTCCAGAGCGACGCTTGCTCCCAGCTGGCTTGGATTTCCCGGTGTCACTTCAAAGTCACGGGGCCCGCATGCCCTAAAGCCACAGCCAAATTTTTCCGCCAGGGGAGCAGCCCATGACCGAGGCCCCAACAAACACACTGCTTGCTTTTCGGAAAATTCAGAAAGAGCCTCCCCGATAACCTCCGGCCCTACCCCAGCAGGATCGCCACAGGTAACTGCCAATGGGAGCATTTCCCCGGATAAGTCGTCCGGATAGGTCTGCCTAGACATCGCCCTGCCTGGAGCGTACGAAGCCCCGCTTGGTCGTGCTGAAAAAATTTAAAAACCGCAAGCCCGGTTCAGTCACGCCAAACTCATGCTCACGCCCCGCAGCAGCGGCTTTTATACTGAGATTACCACCTCCGTAAAACACCGCACGGTAGCAACGCTTAAGGTCGGAAATCGCATTTGTATCGATCCCCGCTCTGCGTAAGCCAACGAGGTTCAGTCCACATGCCTCGTTTCTTTCTGCCACCATCAAATACGGCGGGACATCGGCTGAGATGGATGCGTTGCCCGCAATCATAGAAAGGCGCCCGATGCGGACAAACTGATGCACCCCGGCACCACCGCCTAAAAATGCATTTCGCTCAATGGTCACATACCCTCCAAGCATCACATTATTCGCCAGCACCACACCATCGCCGAGATGGCCGTCGTGCCCAACGTGAGCATTTGCCATGAGCAAGCAGTTTGCACCGATGGTCGTGCACTTCCCAGCCTCGGTAGCGCGGCTCACCGTCACCGCTTCACGCAGTACGGTGTTTTCTCCTATACTCACTCCCGACTCGACCGCCGCATCAAACTTAAGTGACTGAGGGTCGCCCCCAATAACGCAGAAAGGATCTACCCGGACGCCTTTAGCGAGTACGCTGCCCGTCTTCACCACCACGTGCGAAGCCAAAACAACCTCCTTGCCCAGTTCCGCACCGGCTTCCACGACACAATACGGGCCAATAACGGCAGATTTGGCTATGGTTGCTTTATCAGATATGATCGCTGTGGGGTGTATGCTCATATACAGGAAACTCTTCGAAAACAGTCCCAAGGTAAAGGCTTTGTTACAACTACCCGAGATGACATCGGTTTTTTTATGAACCGAATCCGCGCGGTTCGGCACAAATCAACCGCTGAGGTGGATCTAATAGCGCGCGTCGGCGGCAACCAAGACATTATCCGCGCGGACAATCTTTCGGTTCCCCTCAGCGAGTACAAGAACACTCGGTTTCCAGTCCGCAGCCTCAACCACCGTCATTTCCGCAAAAGACATGATGACCAGCAAATCGCCAAGTTCGCCCTTGTGAGCGGCTGCTCCATTCAGCGAAATGGTCAGTGAGCCAACAGGTGCGGGAATCGCATAGGTCTCGAAGCGTTCTCCGTTTTCAATGTTCGCAACGAGGATTTTTTCGTAAGGCAGCATGCCCACTTGGTCCATCAACTCGCGGTCAATCGCCAAGCTTCCCTCATAGTGAAGGGCTCGATCAGTGACTTCTGCCCGCAGCAACTTGGACTTTAACAAGGTAACGTTCATATGATCATCAATAATCTAAATGAAGAATCATTTTATTCAACTCCAGGGACTTTCGTCGAGAGGAATAATAGTCCCAAACTCAGGGCGTTGAAAAACGCATGGAAAAGGATGGGAACCCTCAAATTACCGTGTTTTTGGTAGATAAAAGCGAGCAACACTCCGACAAAAAACAACCCCGCTGCAGACTGCAGGCTCCAGTGAATCATCGAAAAAATCACGCCGCTTAAACCGGCGGCCGCCCAAAACCTCATTCGGTCGGCAAAAAAGCGGTACATCACTCCGCGGAAAAAGTACTCCTCCGCAATTGGTGCCAAAATCACCGCGATCAAGGCTAAACCCACTAATCCGAGTAAGTCACCCCCTTGGGTGAACAGCTGAACCGGAATCTGTAAAGGTGGCTCATCTATCCAACCGAGCTTAACCACTTGAGCCAGCAAAACCGCCCACAACGCACCCACCAGGGTGATCAAGGGAAAAAAGCGCAATAAGTAATCCGCCGCCAGCCAGGCACTTTGCCGCCAGCTCAACGGAGTGACCGAAAGGGGCACTCCATAAGTCTTGGGCGCAAAGCGCCGGGCACCCAAGACGACCCCAAGCAGGGGTATCTGCATGGCAAGCGAAAAACCAACGGCGCCCCGTATTGTCAGGCCATCACCATCTACAGCGGATTCCCCGGTCATCCATTGGTAAACTGCCGCAGCAAGATTCTGGAAAAACATTAAAGTGATGAATAGCGCACCAACGATCAAAATGAAATCAACCGTGCTCAGGCCCCACTTTGGAAGCCCAATGGTTTGGGTACCCACACCATCTCGTCCTGATGGAGCCTGCCGAAGCACTTGGGCCCACCGAATACCTGAGCCAAGCAAAACCCCTAAAAAAAGTAAACTAAGGAAAATGCCAAATGCATTCAGCGGAGGTTCCGTACCCATTGCCCTTTGTGTGCAAACAGTTTATTAAGCGTAAATCAACAAACGAAGTTAGCCTGCTAGACCTCGAGTATATTCACCCCATCGAAAACTCGTCGCCCCGCCAAGATCGTTGAGCGGATACGCCCCCGCAGCGTCTCTCCATGCCACGGACAATTTCTCGCTTTACTCTGAAACGCATCCACGTCGACCGTCCACTCTGCGTCCGGATCAAAAATAACGATGTCCGCAGCCGCCCCCGCCGTCAGCGTACCAGCGGGAAGCTTACAAAGTTCTGCCCCTTTATGAGTCATGAGTGATACCACTTTGCTCAAATCCATCTTACCACTATGGTAAAGCACTTTCAGCGTCACCGCCAAAGCAGTTTCCAAACCGATAATCCCAAAGGGCGCGTAATCAAACTCCACATCTTTTTCCGTCGGTGAGTGCGGTGCATGATCTGTGGCAATACAATCCAATGTCCCATCACACAGACCCTCAATCAAAGCTTCCACATCAAGCGCCGTTCTTAAAGGAGGGTTCATTTTAAAGTTTGCATCGTAGTTGCGCAAACAGGCATCCGTCAGGTCAATGTGGTGGGGACTCGCTTCGCCGCTAACGCTCACTCCGCGTGCTTTGGCGCGCCGAATAATCTCCACCGAACTGGCCGAACTGATATGTTGCATGTGGATGTGCGCCCCCGTTTCTTCAGCCAAAATAACGTTGCGGGAGACAATTATGTCTTCGGCCGCTTTGGGCCATCCGCGCAGCCCAAGGCGAATCGACCACTCCCCTTCATGCATCACAGAACCCTGCGTCATACTCGCATCCTGGCAGTGGTCCATAATCGGGAGCCCAAACATCTTTGAGTACTCCACCGCCCGCCGCATCAATTCATTACTCTGAACGCACTTGCCATCGTCCGTGACCGCGACAATCCCCGCCTGATGCAATGAGCCAATGGGCGCCAACTGTTCTCCCGCCATACCGATGGTCAAGCAACCGGTCGGGTAGAGACGCGTCAACGCATCCCGCTGGGCCTTGTCACGGATTAGCTGAATCGTGCCCGCATTGTCGCAAACCGGAGACGTATTCGGCATGCACACCAGCGTTGTAAATCCTCCCGCAGCTCCGGCGCGCGTGCCCGTCCGGATGGTCTCCTTGTGGCCTTGTCCGGGCTCGCGCAGGTGGACATGAATATCCACCAATCCCGGTGCAACCACATAGCCGGTAGCGTCGATAACTTCCGCCAAGGCTCGTTCTTTTTCGCTCAAATCGGGAACCAAGACCCCGTCTTTGGCAAATACGTCCCCAAGCTCATCCCTCCCGTTCGCGGGATCGATGATACGACCTCCACTTATCCACAAATACTCACTCATGCCAATAGATCACTTTCGCTTTTGTTGTTTGCCGAGGCGCATAGGTAGAGCACTGCCATACGGATTGCGATCCCGTTGGTCACCTGATCCAGAATCACGGAGCGCGGCGAATCCGCTAATTCCGAATCAATTTCCACGCCACGATTGATCGGTCCCGGATGCATGATGATCGCATCCTGCTTCAGCCAGGAGGCGCGCTCTTTGTTTAAGCCAAACATGCTGGTGTACTCACCGAGGGAAGGAAAGTGCGTTGAGGTTTGACGCTCATGTTGTATCCGCAGCAGCATCACAGCGTCGGCATCGGTCAGGGCTTCCTTCAAGTTGTGACTCACCGAAACACCCATCCGTCCAAACTCGGGCGGAACCAAGGTTGCCGGGCCCGCCACCGTGACTTCCGCTCCAAGCTTCGTGAGGCACCAAATATTTGATCGGGCGACGCGGCTAAAAAGGATATCCCCCAAAATGGTAATGCGCTTACCTTTCAAAGAGCCGAAGCGCTCGACCAATGTGTAGGCATCCAGCAGGGCCTGCGTGGGGTGTGCGTGCGCGCCATCACCCGCGTTAATCACCGGTATGCCCACCAAATCCATGAGATATCGTGGCGCACCGGACGCTGGGTGGCGAAGGATGATTAAATCTGCGCGCAGCGCTTCAATGTTTCGTGCCGTGTCTTTGAGGGTTTCCCCCTTCGTTAAACTGCTCGCCTGTCCCACCATTGAAATCACGTCCGCGCTCAAGCGCTTGGCCGCAATTTCAAAGGCTATGCGCGTGCGCGTACTTGGTTCCATGAACAAATTCACAACCGTTCGTCCCCGAAGGGAGGGTAGTTTCTTCACGGAGCGCTCCATCGTCTGTTTGAACGACTTGGCGACTTCAAAAATCGTCTCAACCTCGGAACGATCCAGATCCTCAATACAAATCAGGTCTTTTCGACCCCAACTTAACGACCTCGAACTCATGACTGCGTGATGGTTATTTTATCGGCGGCCGCATTGTCGGCGTGAAGAAGAACCGCGACTTTTTCTGTCGGGCTGGCATCCACCCGCATCCCAACGTAGTCTGGCTGCACTGGTAAACAGCGGTTTCCCCGATCACACAAAACTGCCAACTCCACTTTTTGGGGGCGCCCTTGATCAAATAAATCATTCAAGGCGGCCCGAACGGTACGCCCGCTAAAGATAACGTCATCACAAAGAATCCCCCTGGATCCTGTGACGTCAAATGCCAGTTCCGTGGGCTCGGTAACTTTTGGAATAGGATTTGTGCCAAGGTCATCTCTGTAAAACGCAATGTCGATCACTCCATAATCGGGAGCCTCACCCAGCCGATCAGTGAGGCGTGTGCGCAGGCGCTCGGCGAAGCGAATCCCGCCATTGGCAATCCCGACAATTGCCAAGCGTTCATTCGGGGCCTGGGCCTCCGCAATTTGGGCAGACAGCTCATCCAGTGCTCGCCCGATGGTTTCTCCATTTATTTCCTGCTTCATATCTATCGCTGAAATACTTCCAGGATTAACCTGCGCGTAAGGGTATCTCACTGGCAATTGTTTTCATCGGGTTCCCTAACCGACCACCTTTAGGAAAATCCGCTTTCCCGCCTGAAAAACATACTCCCCGTCAGGCCTGGAAATTTGTTCGGCGGGATCGCTCCGCTTGTTTTGATCCTGCTTCACCGCTCCCTGCTGAATCAAACGACGAATCGCTCCCTTGCTCTCAAAAAGGTCAGAGGCCGATAGTAGATCCACTAAAGAAACTGCCTCTGCGTCTCCCACCAAATCACTCCACGAAAACGTTGGCATGTCGTCGGGAATCTCCTGTCGCGAAAAAACCTGCTCAAATTGCTTCAACTCATTGCGCGCCACCTCCATGGAGTGAAACCGGCCTACCAAACTCGCCGCCAGTTGCTTTTTAGCAACCATCGGATGCTCACCCTTTAAGCGCTGCAAGCGTCCTTCGTCCGCCCCAAGTAATAAACGATAGTAGTCCATCATCGTCGCGTCACTAATCGACATGATTTTCCCAAACATATCTTTGGACGAATCTGTGAAAGCAATAAAGTTGTCCGCACTCTTGGACATCTTCTTCGTTCCATCCAGACCGACCAAGAGCGGCATCGTGATCACCGCCTGCTCCGGCTGATCCGCATCCTTTTGCAAGGCTCTGCCCACCAGCATGTTAAATAGCTGGTCAGAACCCCCGATCTCAACATCAGCACCCAAAACCAAGGAATCATATCCTTGGATCAGGGGATAGAGAAACTCAATGATCGAGATTGGGGTATTGCTCGCATAGCGCTTCGCAAAATCGTCTCGCTCCAACATCCGCGCCACCGTCATCTTACGAGATAGCTTTAAACAGTCCTCAAACCCCATCTGCCCGAACCATTCGCTGTTGTAGCGAACTGTCGTCCGATCTTCGTCCAAGACCTGAAAAGCCTGCTCAAGATAAGTTTCTGCATTGGCCTCAATTTCTTCCCTGGTAAGGACCGGACGCGTCGCCGATCGACCGGACGGGTCCCCAATCAAGGTTGTGAAATCTCCAATAATCAAAATGGCCTCATGCCCCATGTCTTGAAATTGGCGCAACTTGTTAAACACCACAAGATGCCCAAAAGTTAGGTCGGGCCTTGTCGGGTCCACCCCGAGCTTTACCCGAAGCGGCCTTTTAGCCTTGGCTATGCGTGCCTCCAAGGCCTCGCCACCAATTACTGTCTCGGCGTTTATCTTAATTGAATCGAGGAATCCCATAGTTTTCACGGTATTTAGCTAAGCGCCCAGACTGACTTCCG
This sequence comes from Puniceicoccaceae bacterium, assembly GCA_003567255.1. Lineage (GTDB taxonomy): Bacteria > Verrucomicrobiota > Verrucomicrobiia > Opitutales > Coraliomargaritaceae > T3Sed10-183. The sequence continues at coordinate 9,917 of PWZW01000066.1, forward strand.
TACTCATTTGGTAAAGGCATAAATGCTTAAGCTCATTTGCTCCTCGCTTGACGGAGGGCCGAAAGTACCTCCAAGGCTCCCTCCCCTACGGTTCGGGGATTCACCCTCCGCCTTCCCACCAGGCCTTGCCCCTGATCCGCAACAAAACCTTGTGAGCCGATAATTCCCCCTTCGGTCAAAAAGCGAAGTCGACAACGCAACAACATACTCAAAGGCATTTCCGCCCCCTGACTCACCGAAGGAATGGACGCAAGTTTGGCCTTTCCTGCGGCACCTTTACCAAAAAGTAGCTGACGGTATGCCGCCAAACGGGCCCCTCCATTACGCCCCGCGTTCACCATCAGCGCATCAACCCCTGCTTGAGCCCGTCGCTGTCCACCCATGGCTTCGCCATAACCACAAAAGCGATAATCCTTGGGATCCTCAACCAAACCAGCTCGCACAGGGTTGAGATCGATATATGCTGCAACCGTTTGCAGGGCAAAGCGCTGCCCCTCCACCAGGACGCTCTTAAACCGTTCTGCCCACAAAGCACCAAACGTTCCGTGGGTTTCATTGTACCAACGACTGTAGCGCAGCTTTAGCGTGCGCATGAATTCGGAAACATCTCCCATCCGACGGCGCAACCAAGCCCGCCAGCGCTCCGCCTCCGCATCGCCCCGCTCAAACAGCTCCTGTAGCTGCCGCCATCCCATCGGCCGATAGGCACTCTTCTCATGATACAGGATGCGGTAGCGGCGGATTAACTCCGCGTCCGAACACGCTTCAGCCTCGCGATCAACCTCCAACAAAACGTGGAAATGATTGTCCATCAAGCAATAAGTATAGACCCTTACCCCCGAAAACTCCGCCACGCGCCAAAGCATGCGCCGGAAAACCTCCTTTTCACGATCCCCCAGCAGCATCCCCCCATGAACTGTCCGGCTCATGCAGTGATAAACCCCATAACCCCCCATCCCCACAATGCGTTTTGTCATAAAGGTATGGTTTTCCAAAAAAACAGACCATGCAAATGTAATCTGATTTATTTTTGTGAGGGATAGGCTTGACGGTGATGGGACAAGTGGCAGTTTCGAGCGCTTATGAACAGTGAACATCCCAGTGGTCTTATGGATGAGTTGGTCGGGCTTTGTAAACGGCGTGGCTTCATCTTTCCTTCTTCCGAAATCTACGGCGGCTACAATGGTTTTTATGATTACGGCCCGCTGGGAGTTGAACTGAAAAAGAATATTAAGGATGCGTGGTGGCGGGATATGGTTCATCGCCGCGATGATATCGTCGGCCTGGATTCCTCCATCATCATGCACCCTTCCATCTGGAAGGCCTCAGGCCACGTTGAGGGCTTTTCCGACCCGATGGTAGACTGCAAGGAGTCCAAGCTCCGTTACCGAGCCGACCAACTTTTCTTTGCTCCGGTTTTGGTCGACGACCAAACGATCGGCTACGTTTCTGTGCTGGAATCACCTGACCAACAGGCACTTGCCGAAAAACAAGCGCACGATCTCAAACGTAAACTAGCCGCAACGGGTGCCCTCGGGGCCATTGAGCTAAAGGACTACACCGAAGCGAAGGCGGAGGAACACGCACTCATCCCCTCTCCCGCGACCGGCAAACCCGGATCACTGACCCCACCCCGCGATTTCAACCTGATGTTTGAAACCCACGTTGGCGCACTGCGTGATGATTCCGCAGTGGCCTACCTTCGTCCTGAAACGGCGCAGGGCATTTTCGCAAACTACAAAAACGTGGTCGATACGGGCCGGGTAAAAATTCCTTTTGGTATTGCCCAGATAGGCAAGGCCTTCCGCAATGAGATCACCCCCCGGAACTTCATCTTCCGCTCGCGCGAGTTTGAGCAAATGGAGATCGAATATTTTATTTCGCCCGATGCAGACTGGAAAAAGCTGCACCGCGAATGGATTGATGCCCGCTTAAACTGGTTCACTTCGATCGGTCTACCGCGGGAATCACTTCACGAAGACACACACCCAGAGGACAAACTGGCGCACTACGCAAAGGCCTGTACCGACGTGGCCTTCCATTTCCCGCACGGGGTGCAGGAGCTTGAGGGTATTGCTGTTCGCGGAAACTTCGATTTGACCCAGCATCAAAAGCACTCTGGAAAATCGATGGAAATCTTCGACGAGGCGAGCAAACAAAAGTTCGTCCCGCACGTGATCGAACCGTCGCTCGGTGTCGACCGGACACTCCTGGCCTTACTCACCGCTGCATACACTAAAGACGAGGTTGGGGGAGAAGCGCGCACGGTACTAAAATTCCATCCCCGCATCGCGCCTTACAAAGCGGCGGTTTTCCCCTTGGTCAAAAACAAAGCACCCCTGGTGGAAAAGGCCGAGGCGCTCTACCGCAAACTTCAACGGCGTTGGAACGTGTTTTACGACGCCTCTGGGGCCATCGGTCGTCGCTATCGGCGTCAGGATGAGATTGGTACGCCGTTTGGCATCACGGTTGATTTCGACACGATCGAGAAAGACGGCACGGTAACCCTTCGCGACCGCGACACCACGGAGCAAACCAGAATCAGCGAAAGTGAACTGATGGCCTTTCTTGAGGAACGGATTGAGGGCTAGGACGCGGTTCTCGCGGCATCCCAAAAGCCAACAATCGCGGCACAATGGGCCACCGAGTTCAATAAACCATCGGGATGAGGTTTATTTCTTCTGTTTTTTGCGCATCTTCCGAAGTAACTTACGCACTTTCGGACGCTGATCTTCGCGAACAATATATCCGATACAGTTATCTGCACCGCAGTGACAGGGGTGCTCTAAAAAGTGGGCCATATCGTAGCCGTAATCGTAGGTCAGCTCCTCCCCCTTTTTAATATCCCGACGCGCCACGACCCAAATGTGCCCGTCCATATCGACAGCTTCGCAGTTACCGTCACAGGAGTGGTTCATATACCTTGCGGGATTATGCCCCCTCCGACCGTCGAGGTCGTGCTCATCGTCCAGCTCAAAAATATAGACTAAGCCAGCCCCCCGCTTTCTGGCCTTGGCCTCCCACGCCAACGCACGTCTAGTAGACTCCGCTTTCGTGATTTTCTCTCCCACATATTCAATAATTTCGGTTTCTGCGGGAATATCACAGCGAGCGAAAACCCCCCGGCTATGGATAGAGGAGCGGTCAACTTTGCAATATGGATTACGAGCCATGAACGCACAGGCTA
>PWZW01000321.1 GCA_003567255.1 Puniceicoccaceae bacterium
AAGAGCTGGGCGGCCAAGCCATCTACGGCGGCAAGCTCTAGACCTCCGCCCATCCGGGCACTTTCCTTTTCAAGCCCGGTTGCACAACGTGCAGCCGGGCTTTTTTTGGTGAAGCCACTCACTCGAAACGGACTCCAGTAGAATATCTCTGGCTCACTTGAGATTCCGAAAAAGACCAGTCATCGTTTGGATGTGATGATGCGTAAGCTCAAGTCAGGTTTTTTTCTCAGTCTCCTATGCCTATGCTACGCACTTTCAACCTTAGCCGCAAACCACGAGGTCAGCGATAGGCAAGGCCAAGTTTATTTTCTGAGGCACGCCATTGCGCCCGGGTCGGGGGATCCCCCCGGTATGCGTCTTGATCGGCCCTCCTCGCAAAGAAATCTGAGCACGGAGGGACGCGCACAGGCGAAAGCAATTGGTGAGGAGCTTCGGGCCTCTGGTGTGACTGAAGCGATCGTTTACTGTAGCCAGTGGAATCGCTGCCTGGAAACGGCCGAGTTGCTCGGTTTCTCGGAACCTATCCCACATCCTGGCCTAAACTCTTTTTGGCAACGGCGGGCAGAGCGCCCACAGGTCCTCGCGGACTTTCAAAAACTGATCAACTCGCTCCCCGAACAAGGACCGCCCGTCATTTTGGTAACGCATTATGTCAATATACAAGCGGTGACCGGGCGCCCCGTGGCATCCGGAAAAGGCTTTTGGGTTTCACTCTGCGAGCTGCGATAGGGAAGCTCCCGGTTCGTTTTATGCTGACGCGCGATGGTTCATCCACGAGGCCTTGTGTGATTTGGAAAATGCGTGAAGTGCTGCCCAGACCCGCAAAGTGAAACCTTGCCGCCAGAAGTAAGGACCGTTTACCTATCCTGCATGGTTTCACTCTCTGAGATAGTCGAGTTCTGCGCAAAAGCGGCAAATGTTAATCAAATCACCGATTTCGATGGTGCGATGAACGGTCTGCAAATCGAAAACAATGGAACGGTCAGCTGTATTGGCGCAGCGGTCGATGCCGGGCTCGTTCCCTTCCAAAAAGCTGTAGCGGAGGGTGTGGATTTTTTGATCTGCCACCACGGACTGTTCTGGACCCCGCCCATCCCACTCACGGGAGTTAATCGCGCAAAGGTGAAGTTCGCTTTTGATCACAATCTGGCAGTTTACGGAGCACACCTTCCACTCGATTGCCATCCGGAGTTAGGGAATAATGCTTGCTTGGCAAAGGCCCTCGGCCTTAAGCCAGTGGACACTTTTCTGCCTTATGAAGGCAACCATATCGGACTCATCACCGAGGGGCCTGCCAATGGTAGACATGCTCTGGCTGAGGCGCTCAAAAGCCTTTTTCCGCAAAGCTACCAAGCCATGGAATTTGGTTCAGATCATCCCGAACGCATAGCCATTCTCACTGGAAGCGGCCAAAGCGCGGTGAACAAGCTCAAGGCCGCAGGGGTGGACACACTGGTGACGGGCGAGCTTCGGCAAAATCACTTCAACATTGCTCAGGAATTAAAATTAAATCTTTATCCCTGCGGTCACTATGCCACCGAAACCTTCGGTGTGAAAGCGCTCGGTGAATTGGCCGCTAAGCAGTTTGGTTTGCCCTTCAAATTCATTCCAACCGAATGCCCTCTTTAATCCACCAGCTTCCTTTTTAAATTTAAACCACCATGACCGAATCATCCGAAAACTCCGCCCCCATCAAGCGCGCTGATGGCAGACAAGAAACCGACCTTAGACCGATCAGTTTTGAAATTGATTTTGTCCCCTACGCCGCCGGCTCCGTGCTCATCAACTTTGGCAAAACCAGAGTCATCTGTGCCGCGAGTATCGAAAATGGCGTGCCCGGTTGGATGCGCCACCAAAATGTCGAAGGCGGCTGGATGACTGCCGAGTATTCGATGCTTCCTTACAGCACCCTGGAGCGCAAACACCGCGATGTGAATAAGGGCAAAATCGAGGGGCGCACTGTAGAGATTCAACGATTGATTGGACGCGCCCTGCGGGCAGTCCTTGATCTCAAAAAACTTGGTAAACGTACTCTGTGGATTGATTGCGACGTTTTGCAGGCCGATGGCGGTACGCGCACGGCCGCAATCACCGGTGCGTATGTTGCCGCACAAATCGCGATTCAGCGTCTGATGGAGGTCGGTAAGATCGCCGAGAATCCTTTCAGCGACTCCGTCGGCGCGGTCTCGGTCGGTATCGTCGACGGCCTTCCGCTGGTTGATCTGGACTACAGCGAGGATTTTGCCGCGAGCGTGGATGCCAATTTAGTGATGGCAGGCAACGGCGAGTTTGTAGAGGTACAAAGTAGCGGCGAAGGTGCCACCTTCAGTAGGGAAGCCATGGATGAACTGCTCGACCGCGGTGCCCGGGCCATCCATCAAATTGAAATCCTGCAAAAGCAGGCAATCACAACGGGCTTGGCGAAAAGATAAGTCGCCTTCGCGTACGCCCTTTCCACTCACACCTCCCTTGCCAAGCAAAGCAAAGAGCCTTTTTCACTGACACCTCCATGAATGCACCCATTTCCCAGACGAAAACGTACGATTTCAGCACGATCGAGCCGAACTGGCAAAAATACTGGTCATCCCAAAAGACCTTTTATGCCGCTGACTTCGAGGACAAACCGACCTTTTACGTTTTGGACATGTTTCCCTACCCCTCCGGGGCTGGGCTCCACATTGGGCACCCTGAGGGCTATACCGCCAGCGATGCCTTAAAGCGCTTCAAACGCGCCCAGGGGTATAACGTGCTGCACCCGATGGGCTGGGACGCCTTTGGCCTTCCCACCGAGCAGTACGCTATCCAAACCGGCAAGCATCCGCGCACCACCACCGCAACCAACGTGGAAAACTTCAAAGCGCAGCTCGCCCGGCTTGGCTTCGCCTACGACTGGGATCGGGAAGTAAACACCACGGACCCGAACTACTTCCGCTGGACCCAGTGGATCTTTCTCCAACTCTTTAAAAAGGGCCTTGCCTACGTCGACGAAAAGCCCGTGTGGTGGTGCCCTGCCCTCGGTACGGTTTTGGCCAATGAGGAGATCATCGACGGACGTTCCGAACGAGGCAACCACCCGGTTGAGCGGCGGGCACTGCGCCAGTGGGTTCTCAAAATCACTGCTTATGCGGAACGTCTGATCGACGGGCTTGATGCCCTGGACTGGCCGGATTCCACCAAACGCCTCCAGCGCAACTGGATTGGACGTAGCGAAGGTGCCGAGCTGAGTTTTGCGATAGACGAGCATGCCGACCTGAGTCTCAAAGTCTTCACGACCAGGCCGGACACCCTCTTTGGTGCCACCTACATGGTGGTCTCCCCCGAGCACCCGCTCCTCGAAAAAATCACTACCCCGGCACAGGCGGCCGCCGTCAAGGCCTATCAAAAACGCGCCGCTGGAAAGAGCGACCTGGAGCGAGCCGAGATTTCCAAGGAAAAATCGGGCGAACCCACCGGCGCCTGGGCGATTAACCCCGTGAACGGAGAGCGCCTGCCCATCTGGGTTGCCGACTACGTTTTGATGAGCTACGGCACGGGCGCCATTATGGCGGTGCCTGCGCACGATGATAGGGATTTTGCCTTCGCCAAAAAGTTTGGTCTTGAGATCGTTAAAGTCATCGATGGCGGTGCCGATACTAGCCTTCCCTACACCGGTGATGGCAAATTAATGAACTCGGGGGCATTTGACGGCCTCTCCCCGGCAGAGGCCAAAGCGAAGATTGTGGAACAGCTTTCCAGCGAGGGAAGCGGTGATTTGACGATAAGCTATAAACTACGCGACTGGCTTTTCTCCCGCCAGCGTTTTTGGGGGGAGCCTTTCCCCATCCTCTGGGTCTCGGAATCTGATTACGACGCAATCAAGCACTGCGGAGGAAAGTTGGCGGCGGAATTGCCCCAAGCCCCCGTCACTGCCCAAATTGACGGGGAGACGCGCTACGCTGTTGCCCTCCCGCCGGAGAGCCTCCCGCTGGACTTGCCGGAGGTGGAGTCGTTTGCCCCAAGCGGCGCTGCGGAAAGTCCTTTGGCAAAGGCGACTGACTGGCTCAAGGTATGGCTGAATCCGGAAAGCGGGGAATGTGTCCCCCAATCCAAGGCAAAACCGGGGGCCGCCTGGGTCGCAGCGATGCGGGAGACTAACACCATGCCGCAATGGGCCGGGTCCTGCTGGTATTACCTCCGCTATATTGACCCGTCAAATACCGCCGCTCCCGTGGATAAAGCAAAGGCAAGCTATTGGGGAATGCCCGACCTCTATATCGGAGGGGCCGAACACGCTGTGCTTCACTTGCTCTACGCCCGCTTTTGGCATCACGTTCTCTACGATCTTGGCGTCGTACCCCACCCGGAACCTTTCAAGAAACTCTTCCACCAGGGGATTATCCTCGGCGAGGACGGTGAGAAAATGTCCAAAAGTCGGGGTAATGTTGTGAATCCGGATACCATCATCGCCGAGCACGGTGCCGATGCCCTACGGCTTTACCTTATGTTCCTCGGCCCTTTAGAGGCGATGAAACCCTGGAACACGCAGGGAATCGAGGGCATTTCACGCTTTTTAAGAAAGCTTTGGAGAATGCTGATCGCAGAAGACGGCGAGCTGAAGGAGGCTCTGGAGGAGGGGGCAGCACTGGACACCGAGAGTGAACGGCTTCTCCACCAGACGATCAAAAAGGTAACTGAGGACTACGGTGCCCTGCGGTTTAATACCGCGATTTCTCAACTCATGGTCTGTTTAAACCAACTCGCCAAACTGGAGCGGCTTCCCCGCTCAGCAGCCGAATGCTTCCTCCAGTTGCTTGCGCCACTCGCCCCTCACATCTGCGAAGAGCTCTGGGCTCGGCTGGGGAACCAACCTTCCATCTGTCAGGCGAGGTGGCCGGCGTTCGACGCCTCTAAGCTCGTCGAGGACACCGTGAAGATCATCTTCCAGGTAAACGGTAAACTCCGTGGCGAGGGCCGCTTTGCAAAGGACACCGATCAAGCAACGCTGATCGCAGCGGCCAAAGCAGACCCCAAAGTTGCCAGCCACTTGGAGGGAAAAACCATTCGTCGGGAAATCTGTATTCCGGGGCGGATCGTGAACCTTGTCGTCGGGTAAATAAATCTGCGCGTACCCGACGGGAAGCTACAAAAAACACCATGAACTTTGGTAATCTATACTCAACCCTGACCAGCTGTGTGGCCCTGATGCTGCTTTCGGTATCAACGGTGGCGGCGGATGGATTTTGGGAGGGTTTTGCTTTGGTGAGCAGCCGCGAGGGCGAAGGCCTTTGGGAACACCCATCCCAAACCACAGCTAAAGGTTGGCCTCCCCTTCACGCCCAGCGCGAAATGGGTGGAGTGCGGCTCCAAAGCGCCGACGATGCGCACTTGGTTCTCGTCCTCTCGAACCGCCTCGCCCTGGCCTTGGGCCAATCGACACAGGTGCACTGTGAGCAATTTATGCAAGCACCCATCAGTGGTACGGACCGATTCACCTTGGAACCCAGCACGAGTCGACTCGTGCTGCGCCTCGACGCCGGGCGCATCGGCGTGGCAACCGGTGAGCTGAGGGCAGATTCGGAGGTCCGCATCCTTGGACCAAACGGTGCGCTGATGCTGCGCAGCGGCGTATTTGTCATCACGCAGCATGCGCGAACGCTGCAAGTGAAAATCTTCGAGGGCAACGCACGCTTTGAAAGCACCCAAACCGAAGTACCCGAATTCATTCCCGCACGAACGGTATTTGAAGTCTCCCCCCAAGGCAAACTCACACGGGAAAGGCTTGCTGACATTGAGCATGCCGATGCCGATGCTTGGCAACTGAGCGAAGCCGCGCGATTCGCCCGGACCCGGGTGCACGCCTTTCCGGTGACAACCAGTGCGAGCAAGCCACTGGAGCTCAAACGCGCCCTTCCGGCATCCACTGCCGGAAAGATCCCAGTCCACCCCTTACGTCCTCAAGCCAAGGACTGATTCATGTCTACCCTGCCCTCCACCTTTCTTCCCACCGATTTCGATGGCCGCGCCATCGCATTGCTTGCCGGTAAAGGACGCTACCCGGAACTTTCCCTGGAATCCATCAGGGCCGCAGGGTTTCAAGCAAAGCTCATTGCCTTTGACGGAGAAACGTCGGAATCGCTCTGGGAGCAATTCGACCCAAATGACCGCACCAGGATAAAGGTGGGCCAACTGGGAAAGATGCTGAAAAGTCTCAACAAGCTGGATTGCGGCTATGCGCTAATGGCCGGGCAAATCACCCCCCGACGCCTTTTTCGCGGCCTTCATCCCGACCTCAAGGCGCTGACCATTCTGAATAGTTTAAAGGAAAGAAACGCAGAAACCATCTTCGGAGCTATTGCCAGTGAGGTAGAAAACATAGGTATCCAACTTTTGGATGCGCGATGCTTCCTCGATCAACACATTGCCACCGAGGGATTGATGACGCCCGGACGGCAAAAGTGCGAGCAGCGCTTTCTCGATCACGGCATTGAAATCGCCCGGCACATTGCCGAGCGGGATATTGGGCAAGGTGCGGTTGTGCGCAAAGGTACCGTCCTCGCAGTCGAAGCCTTTGAAGGCACCGATAAAATGCTCCGCCGTGCGGGTGAGTTTAAGACCGATGGCTTAATCTTCGTAAAGACGGTCAAGCGAAAGCAGGACTACCGTTTTGATGTTCCGGTCTTCGGCTTGAAAACCCTGGAAACTATGGTGGAGGCGGGTATCGGCACTGCCGCCCTCGAAACTGGTTGCACCCTCATTTTGGACAAAGACACCGTGCTCAAAGCCGCGAAAAAAAGGCGCATTGAGCTGATCGGCTATGCCCCCTAGCGACGCGTGGTCCCCTGTGGGAGCGCTTAATTGAGCGAAGGATTGTCCGGCTCGTTACTGAGTAAACGATACTTCACCCCGAAGGAGCCGACCAAAGATCGCCAAAGTTGGGACCCATCCTCAGCTTCGATGGCCCGGCTGATCGCAGCCTTTAGCCAGGCACCCTCCTCCATTTCGCCCTCAACCTGCCCGCCTTCCCAACCAGCATAGCCGAGAAACCCACGGCAGACATAAGGCTCACTGCCCTCCATAAGCCCAAGCATTTTGCCGGCGGTGATCCCGAAGTGGAGCTTAAAGACGGTCCCTGCGCTCTCGTCCCAGCGCCAGGCCGCCAGCAGGAGCTGATTCGGATCGACGGGGCCTCCGTCATAGACGGGTACCTTCGCCAATGGATTTTTTTCAAATGGTTGATAGAGTTCACCGAGGGTCTTTCCCGTGGGTCGGTTTAAAATTACACCCAGCGCGCCCGCTTCCTCAGCATGCGCACAGAGGAGGATCACACTCCGGCGAAAGTTGGGATCACGCATCGCGGGATCGGCCAACAACAGAGAGCCAGGAACCAAACCAGTGGTGTTTTCGTTCTCAAAAAAACGCATACTTTCAAACAGTGAGTCCGCAAGCTCCTAGAGTTGTTCGACGTTTACCCCACTTTCCGAAAGGATTTCCAAAACAAGTGGATCATTTCGGTAAGCCCAGTGGTACTTAATTGCGCAAATCCCGGCGGCGGCGAGAATCTTTGCGCAGTTGATACAAGGAAAATGGGTAATGTACGCGGTCGCACCGCTCAGGCTCACGCCCCGCCGGGCCGCATCGGCTATTGCATTTTGCTCGGCATGCACCGTCCCCTGTTCATGACCGTCACGCAACCTTGAGTGGTGCGGCGCCCCCGGCAGGTAGCCATTATAGCCAGCCGCCACGATCCGGTTTTTCTGTGCTCCACTGGAAACCATGACGCAACCAACATGCAAGCGCTCACAGCTGGAACGCGAGGAAATCAACAAGGCTGTCGCCATAAAATATGCATCCCAGCTCGGACGCCCCGACAAGGTCGCCAGCAGCTTTTCCACACCACCAAGCAACTCGGTGGACACGGGGTCCTCAATGGACTGAGGTTTTTTTAATGACTCTCCGGCAGGCACCGTCCCAGAGAAATTGCTTCTTGCGGCAAAGTCCAGCACGGATGCATGCCTACGGTGCTAGCTCGGCGTCGCCATTGGGAAAAAACTAGTGGCGATTGAAAAGTAGATGATCACTCCACAAACGTCGGCGAGGGACGTCACCAGAGGCGCACTTGCCGTGGCCGGATCCATCTTAAATTTGGTCAGTAAAAAAGGCAGTGACATACCAATTAAACTTCCGGCCAAAACAACGCCCACCATGGTCAGGCCGACGACAGCCATGACCTCTGGCGCACGCAAAGAGGCGATCAAAGCGACTGCAAGTCCCATCGCAGCCCCCAGTGCGAGCGCAATCCCCACCTCCTTGCGGAGTAAGGCCATCCAGTTATTGATGTGAACGTCCCCAATCGATAGCGCCCGGACCATCAGGGTAGAGGCTTGGGAGCCGGCGTTACCTCCACTGCCCAGCAGTAAGGGCAGGAAAAAGACCAGAGAGGGTACCTGCGCGATGGTTTCCTCAAAAAGAGAAATGCCCCAACCGGACGGAATATTCATCACCACGAGCACCAGCAACCACGGCAACCGGCTGATCAAAAGCTGTCGAAAACTCGCCGTCCGCAAGCTCATCGTCCCGAGATCACCGACAGCACCCATGCGGTGGAAGTCTTCCGTGCTTTCTTCCTCGGCAACGTCGGCAACGTCATCATAAGTCACGATGCCCACCATTTTTCCTTGGCGGTCAAGCACGGGAAGTGCGAGTAGGTCGGATTTGTGCAGCTGCCGCACGGCCTCCTCCGCTTCGTCCCGAGTGTGTAGGGCAATGACCTCGCGCTTCATGAATTGCTCCAGAACACGGTCCGGATGCGCCAGAATAAGCTGCTTTAGGGAAACGACACCGACAATATTGCGATCTTCGTTGATAACGTAGGCGTAATAAATCGTCTCCGCATCGGGTGCCTCCTGACGCAGGCGCGCGAGCGCCTCAGACGCCTTGATCGAGGGCCGCAGCGAAACGTAGTCCGAGGTCATGATTGCGCCGATGGTACCATCCTCGTAGGAATCGAGCTTACGCACGTCCTCCCGCTCTTTTTGCGCGAGCTTCCGAATCAGATGCTCTTTTTTGTCGTCTTCAAAATCTCCAAGGAAATCAACCCGCTCGTCGTGTGAGAGCAAATTGATCAGGTCAACGAGTACTTTCTCAGAAAGTTGGGGCGCAATGGTGTGCTGGAGCTCTGAGGGGAAATAGCCGAAAACATCCGCTCGAAGGCGCGGCTCCATCAACTCCAGTGCGAGTTGCATCTCAAAAGGAGCCAGACATGCAAGGACTTCAGCGGCAACCGAGGGGTGCAAAGACTCTATCAAGCGCTTCACCTCAGCACTGTCCTGCCCTTCAATGTGCTGCCGCAGGCGGTCGAGTAGCACGTCTGTGTTCATTAAATCAGCCATTCTTTAAAACTTGGAAAGGTTTTGGGAATTCAGCGGAGTTTTTACCCTGCACCTTCGCGGCAGGATGCCGTATGGATGCCCCGAATCCCCGCCGGGTGCAAGGCTTGATTCGTCTGCTAGCGTATTTCGATCACCACCGCAGTCGCATTGTCTTTCCCCGCCGTCGCTACCGAAGATTCCACCAAATACTGGGCGGGCGGGCGTTCCTCGTGCTTCGGCCGCTCCCGCAAACCCCGCTCAAGACCAGCCTCCCAGTGCCCCTCCAGTAAACCATCAGAGCAAATTAAAAAACGGTCCCCCACTTCATACCCCACCCTGCCGATGTGCGGACTCAGGAACTGCGACTTTCCACCCAGCACTTGCTGTAGTTGGCTTCGCTGAGGATGGGTCCGCTCCTGGCGCTCATTTATCTTACCCTGGCGCCGCAACCAGCCGACGTGGGTATGGTCCTCGGTGACTTGACGGATCCCTCCGGAGGCCGGAAAGTGATAGATCCGCGTGTCACCGATGTGCCCGAAATAAAGCCACTCGGGACGAATCCAGCAGAGACTCAGGGTTGCCCCCATCCCGTGGCATTCATCGTAGCTCCGGCTGAAGCTCGTCAATCGCTGGTGAATCTGATCAAAGAGTTGTTCAAGAATGTCCGTGAAGCCAATTTCCATACCTGCCGCCGCCGAACGAAACGCCTTGGGCAGTAGTTGGGTGATCCGGTCCACCGCAATGGAACTGGCAAACTCACCCGCCTTCGCGCCACCCATACCGTCGCTAACCGCGAAGATAAAGTCCCGCTTTTTCAAGTTACCCTCCCCCACCTTTCCAAGGTAGCGTACTTCAGTCCCATCCATCTCGAGGGCTAAAAAGGCATCTTCGTTATTTTTGCGAAAACGACCGACGTGGGTCATACCGGACCAGCATACGCGCTGCGCCGTAACGTCTTCAGCCTCGGTGTTTTTTTGAGTAGGATTGGACTCTTGCATAAAAGGTTCAGTTTACTCTGAAGTCTCCTTCCACTCGGCGCGGTTTGGCTGAGATTTCATTTCCGGAGATGGCGGGTAACCTGGCTCCAAAATTGAAGCAAATTCAAAATCGATGATACAAAAGCGCCCAGCGCGGGGGTTGTACGTAATGTTTCTTTGCTCCGCATCGTCGTGGCGCACTCCGTACTGCTCAAGCTCGGCAAAAACCTGTCGTAGCTTCGGCTCGCTGATTCGGTCCACCCGCGAACCGGCGTTACTCGTCACCAGGTATTTTTTAGCCTCATCCAATTCTAAAATCCGGGGAACAAAAGGGCACTTCTTCTTTTCGAGGTAACGCAGCACCCTGACCTCATTTTCAAAGCGCTCCCGAGCCTGTGGGCCACGGAAGTACTTATGGACACGCCCATCGTAGCCGATGTGCACCTTTGCGCGAGCCGTGTTTTTCGCTTCAAACATTCCGCAAGGTTACGCTTTTTCGAAGATAAAAAGCAAGCTCACGTCCGCATCTCCAGAGACAAGTCATGGCTTTCGGCAGTGGTTTTCAAAAAAATGATTTGCTCCAGAGGATGGCATGTATTTTGCTTTTCAACCGGTATCGATTGGTTCTCCAGCGGGAATCCGCCCGCCCGATCGAAATAACAAACAGACAACCCTGATAATATCAGAAACCCATTATGGCTAAACTTAAACTCGAATACATCTGGCTCGACGGTTACGATCCAGTCCCAAATCTGCGCGGTAAGACCAAAATCCTGGAAGGGGATCCCAGCACATTGAAGCTGTCCGATCTCCCTGAGTGGGGTTTCGACGGCAGTTCGACTTTACAGGCTGAGGGCAGTTCCTCTGACTGTATTTTGAAACCGGTCGCCCTCTTCCCGGATTGCACCCGCGAAAACGGCTTCCTCGTGATGAGTGAGGTGATGCTTCCAGATGGCACTCCACACCCATCCAACAGCCGTGCCACGATTCCAGACGATGCCAACCTTTGGATCGGTCTCGAGCAGGAGTACTTCCTCTATCAAGACGGTCGGCCTCTCGGTTGGCCCGAAGAAGGCTACCCGGCTCCACAGGGTCCTTACTACACTGGTGTAGGCTACCGCTTCGTTGGAGACATTGCCCGCAACATCGTTGAAGAGCACCTCGACATCTGCTTGGCTGCCGGCATCAACCACGAGGGCATCAATGCCGAGGTGGCGAAGGGCCAGTGGGAATTCCAGGTTTTCGGCAAGGGTTCTCACCGCGCCTGCGACCAGATCCACGTCGCCCGCTACATCATGCTGCGCCTTTGCGAAAAGTACGCTGTTGATGTTGAGTTCCACTGTAAGCCTTTCCAGGGCGACTGGAACGGCTCTGGCATGCACTGTAATTTCTCAACCGAGTACATGCGCGAAACCGGTGGCAAGGACTACTTCCTTAAACTCATGGATGCTTTCGAAAAGTACAAGGACGAGCACATCGCCGCCTACGGTCCAGACAATCATATGCGCTTGACCGGCCTCCACGAAACTCAGTCGATCGACAAGTTCAGCTGGGGTATTGCGGACCGCGGTGCTTCCATCCGCGTACCACACTCCTATGTAAACAACGACTACAAGGGGTACCTCGAAGACCGTCGCCCGAACTCTCAGGCCGACCCTTACCGTCTGGTAGCCCGGGTGGCTCAGACCGTTAACGAGGTCGAAGACGCCATCAAGTAAGCACTGGCTTCACTCGTTTTTACAAACGCCGCTCCTGAATTGGAGCGGCGTTTTTTCTTTTCCTGCTTTCTTTTTTAAAGACATCCGACACAGTCTCCATCGTGTCCATTCTTTCCTACCGCAACCTCACTGTCTCTTTCGGCGATCGTCCTGTCCTCGAAGACGCTGCGCTCACTCTGGAAAAGGGTGAAAAAGTTTGTCTCATCGGCCGTAATGGCGAAGGCAAGTCCACGCTCCTGCGTATCATAAACGATGAGATTCAACCCGATCAAGGTGAGCGGGAAGCCCTCCCTTCCCTTAAGGTAGCCAAATTGGACCAAGAAGTCCCGATGGATTGGGCGGGTTCTGTCTTTGATGTTGTGGCCGGAGGCATGGGTGCCTCCGCAGAGCGTCTCCTCCGCTATCACCACCTGCTCGACGAAGCCATCGCCAATCCCGGGGATGAGGCCCTTTCCGACGAGTTGGATAAGGTACAAAGCGAGGTCGATCTTCATAACGATTGGGCACTTGAGCACCGCGTGGAGCGTTTGCTCTCCAAGCTACAGGTCGGGGCGGACGCGCCCTTCGCTGCCCTTTCCGGTGGCCTGAAACGACGTGTCCTCTTGGGGCGCGCCCTCGCCGCTGAGCCGGACATCCTTCTCCTCGACGAGCCAACCAATCACCTTGACCTCCCCTCCATTGAGTGGATGGAGGGGTTTTTGGCTGGGCTGGATACCACCGTGCTGTTTGTCACCCACGACCGCTCTTTTGTCCGAAAAGTAGCCAACAGCATCTTGGATTTGGATCGCGGGAAACTGACCCGTTGGAATTGTGATTACCCTACGTTTCTGGAACGCAAGGCCGAGGCCATGCACGCCGAGGCAAAGCACTGGCAGAATTTTGATAAAAAACTGGCCGAGGAAGAGGTTTGGATCCGCAAAGGCATTCAGGCCCGCCGCACTCGTAACGAAGGCCGGGTGCGGGCCCTGAAAAAACTCCGGGAGGAACGCAGCGAGCGACGCGATCTGCGCAACAATGCCCAATTGGCCACGCAAGGCGGGCAACAAAGCGGACG
>PWZW01000192.1 GCA_003567255.1 Puniceicoccaceae bacterium
AATATATTGACATAGCTTGAGCTGGGAACATGCGAGTGTTTTTTTGCCTTTCTGTTTTGTCAGTACTCTGCACCACCCTCGCCCATGCGGTCACGACGGGAACAGCCGGAGGTGCTGAACCGATCGACTTGGGCCAGCCCTATCAAGACATCCAATATATTATAGCGGTTGAGGGCGCGTTTCCCTTGGGTGGCGTATCACCCAGTCGCTATGAAGATCGGCCTGTGCTTGGAGAGATCCGACTTTTCCTCGGAGAGGAAATACCGGAAGGCTGGCTACCCTGCGACGGTCGAACAATTTCGATTTCCTTAAATCCGCCGCTCTTCGCATCACTGGATACCAAATATGGTGGAAACGGAACCACTCATTTTCGTATCCCCGACCTGAGAGGCAGGGTGCCCGTTGGCGCCGGCCCCGGCTTACCGGCAGGAACCATCGTGGGTGGTGGACCGGCCACCCTGACTCCCGATCAACTTCCGCCCCACGCGCATCCCACCGAAGAAGCACCAACCGAGGCGATCGGCCTCGGCACACCGGTCGATAATCAGCTCCCCGGACTCGCACTTCATATTTACATCAAGTCCAACACCATTTTTGCGGAAATCGGGGACCTCCTCATACTTGCCGGACGACCTTACCAGGACGGGTTTGAGAATTTTGTCCCCCTCGACGGCGCAACCTACGCCTTCGCGGACAAGGTTCCTTTGTATGCAAAGCTGCAAGACATACCCGGAACCAAAATCGACAACGCCACGTTTCGGGTCCCTAACCTCGTTAACAGAGCTATCGTCCAGCGTGGTGAACAGCCCGGGATGACCGACCGATTTTTGGGAGAAGCCTTTGGGACCTCCGAATTGCAGCTTTCTGAAGGGCAACTCCCGTCACATGATCACAGCTTTGGCGCAGGCACGACCGCAAAAACCGGTGACAACCTCCCCATTCCCACATGGCAGGATACCCTTGCCCTGGCCTTTTATGTTTACCCATTCGAATCGGTTTCTGACACGTCTTTCATCCCTGGGGAGGTCATCATAAGTGCCGCATCCACATATATCGAAGACTCCGAGATTTACTCCGTACCACTGAACGGACAGAGCCTATCGATTGTGGATCCTCAGCATAGCGGGCTTTATGAAGTGATTGGACATCGCTACGGAGGATCCCCAGGGGAAGGCATCTTCAACGTACCTAATTTCATTGGGCGCGTACCGAGAGGAGGCTCCGCTGGAACCCTCGGTGAAACGGGCGGAAACGAATTTGTTTTCCTCTCTCCATCACAGATGCCGGCTCACCAGCATGCAGCCACCGCCCTTCAGCCAACGGTACATACCACTGGCGCGAGCGCCGTCGGCTTCACCACGGCAACATTGGAAGGCACCGTAAATCCCCGCGGCTTTCCGGCGAATCCGTACTTTGAAGTGGGTGCCGGGACGGAAGCAAAGGAGGAACTTGCTGCCGGTGAATCCCCGCTCGCAGGCACCGCTCCCGTCGATATCAGTACCGAACTCTCGGGACTCGAGCCGGAAACGACCTATTTTTTCAATACGGGCGCGCGCAACGCCTCCCACAACATCCGAGGACCCATCTTACAATTCACCACCGGAACCTACCTTGATCAATGGCGTGATGACGTCTTTGGCACGACTGAAATCAACGAAGAAACCGCCGACCTGGCGGTTCCGTTCAATGATAACATTTCAAACCTGCTAAGATTCGCGACGGCCACTCCGGTGAACACAAACAAAGGCCTGCCAAGAGCTGAGCAAACTCCAGAAGGTGCCCTGAGCATTGTTTACCAACGCAGGGCGAAGCTCGGGCAAAGCGTACAAGTGGTTGTGGAGTGGAGCACGCTTCTCGAAGCAGACAGTTGGCAAACGGAAGGCGTGATCGAGACCATCATTCATTCAGAGGACGGGATAGAAACCATTTCCGCACGTTTACCTGAAACACCTGAGGAACAACAATTCGGACGACTCCGGGTCATCCGTACGGAGTGATTTAACAAGCCTTATCCGCCCACTGAATAAGGAAGCGCTTGGTCTGCGTGGGGCGAAGCGTTGCGCATTTCAGGCAACCTAGCCGAAATCAACCCGAGCCAACGGCTACGCAGACCAGCAGGACCGTAGCGGTAGCGTCTATGGCATGAAAAAGCACGTGGACCTGAGTCCACGTGCTCTGAAATTATCCGTGAAGGAAAAACCTATTTGTCTGATTCGCCCTCTTCAGCAGCTTTTTTAGCAGCTTTCTTAGCCGGAGCCTTCTTCTTGGCGACTTTCTTGGTCGCCGCTTTCTTTTTGGGTGCTTCCTCAGCCTTGGCTTCAGTGCCTGCCTCATCGGACGCCTCAGTGGTCTCCGCAGACTCAGTGCTTTCCGCAGCTTCGGCATTGGCTTCACCGGCGTTGGCCTCGGCTACCTCTGCGGGGGCTACGCTTTCTTCAGAATCGACGTCAGCTGCCTGCTTGGCTGCCTTCTTACGAGCGCCTCCCTTTTTGGGCTTCGTGTAACCCTCGTCGCTGGCATCGATAAATTCGATCAAAGCCATTTCAGCGGCATCACCAATTCGGTTTCCGATTTTATAAATCCGAGTATAGCCGCCGTCTCTGCCGACAAATTCGGTCACCCGCTCATCGAAGAGCTTTGCGATGGCAACTTTGTCGCGAACCCGCGAAATTGCGAGACGACGATAGTGGAGCTTGCGGGCAGGGTCGTTTGCCTTTTCAGCCTTCTTGGCCAAGGTCACGATTTTTTCGATAAATGGACGCAGGCCCTTCGCTTTCGCCAAGGTAGTTTCGATGCGTCCATGCTCGATCAAAGCGACGGCAAGATTACTGAGAAGAGCAGTGCGGTGCGAACCGCTTACTCCTAAAATGTGGCGTTTAGTTTTGTGGCGCATGTTATGATGCCTTTTCTATTAAATACTGATTAAAGGTCGCTGCCTTTTTCGAGAAGCCGCTCGTCGATCTTCAT
>PWZW01000033.1 GCA_003567255.1 Puniceicoccaceae bacterium
ACGGGTCAGCGCCAGTTCAACGGACTGGGTCAGCCAATCGATGTTGGTATCAGCTTGGAGGTGACGCCATCTGTGAACAGCGATGGGTTTATTTCCCTCGATGTTTTCCCCGAAGTTTCATCGACGACGGAAGACCGCGTGATTGAGGGAACGCAGTTCCCAGTCCGTGATGTGCGTACCGCACGTACCCGTATCACTATCAAAGATGGTTTCACCTTGGCTTTGGGAGGCTTGGTCGAATCGAGCGAAACCGACGTCGAGCGTAAGGTTCCGTTTCTTGGAGATGTTCCCGGGGTAGGTCGCCTCTTCCGCACCAATAGCCGTTCCAATGAAGAGACAAACCTGATCATCTTCATCACCGCGCGGACCCTAAATCCAGACGGAACGACGTATGAGGAGATCATCGATCCACGCCAGCTTGATCGGATGGAAATTATTCCAAGTGACGTCCCCGGCTACATTCCCACCGAAGAAGAACGTAACCGCCTGCGCCAACTGCGTGAGCTTCGCGGGCAGGAGCGTGATGCTTTCCGCAGTGAAAAACAACAAGCTGAAATTGAATCAATTGAAGCTCAACGCCGTGCCGCCATAGAAGCCGCAGAGATGAATTCAGCAGAAGATTCCAGCGAACCTCGTAGACTGGTGCGTGGTGAGCTGCGGTAAGTTGAAATAAATACCTGCCTAAGGCCTTTGCTTTCGAGGGCCCGGACTTAGAGTCCGGGCCCTTTTTCATTTCCCGGACGCGCTGGCTTTTTCCCGTGACTCAGTAAATACCTCTGCCATGCTTTGGAATTACGGGGACTCTACAGTCCGATGGCATGAACGCTCTTCTCCAAAAACACTATTTAAATAAGCTCAACCGAGGGTGGGCACTGCTGCTCTGGGTCGCTGGGTTTTTTGTCGTGAGTGCGATCGCCTCGGCGCTTGAAAATGTAAAATTCCTCGTCCTACCTCCCCATGTCGAGGATGATGGGCTTATGGCCGCGGCGGATGACTTGGCTTTCGTACTGGAAAAAAAGTACGGATACCGTCCCAGCATTACACAGTCGAATAGGCACTACCCTAGAAATGCAATTTTTCTCGGAGATACTTTGGTGACTCGCTCCGCCATGCGAATTCCCGCGGATCTCTCTCCTTACGGAGCGGTGATGCGGCGTGGTGGGGGGAATCGTATTTTTATACGCGCCCGTTCCGAGGGGGCCTTACAGGATGGCCTTTATACCTTTGCGCAGAAGGCACTCGGTGCCCGGTGGTACTGGCCAGGAGACCACGGCTTCGCGTTGGTGGACGGCGATTTGGGTTTTCTCCCTCCGGTTGGGTGGAAGGTTTTGGAGCCACATTTTGTGCACCGGCGTTTATGGCCCGGGGGTGTTGGCGATAGTGGAGCGTTTAACCGAAGGAATCGCCTACGTGGTCACTTCCAATTCAACCATGCCTTGGGCAGACTCTTTTCGCCCGAACTTTTTGATGAAAGGCCCGAGCTTTTCGCAACCCGAGCGGGTCAGCAAGTACGGCCGCGCGGTTCGGCGGGCACCGATCCCCAACCTCATTTGGCGCTTCCGGAAGCAGCCCGGTATGCTGCGGACCAAGCGCTCACGTATTTTGAAGCAAATCCGGAGGCCGAGTCCTTCGCTCTCTCCATCAACGATAATATTTTATATGATGAATCTGCACTGACGCGCGCGATCGTTGAGCCGGTGGATTATTTTCGGGGCTACCCGAACTACACTGATTTGGTCTTCACCTTCATGAACCGCGTAGCTGAAATGGTTTTTGAGGAGGGGGATGCGTGGACCGCCGCGAACGGAGAACCTCGCTACCTCACCGCCCTCGCTTACTATTGGGCAGAGCAATCACCTTCCTTCGAGCTGCACCCGCGGGTAATGCCTGTGCTGACGGCGGATCGTGCGCAATGGCACGACTCCACGTTTGCTGCGCAGGACCGCGCTTTAATTGAGCGCTGGGGCAGGAGCGGGGCCGAGCGTGTCGCTACCTGGGATTATTATATGGGAGCGCCTTACCCGTATCCGCGGCAGATGAACACGTTTATCACGGAGAGTATCCAACACATGGCAGCTGCCGGGCTGGATGTCTTTTTTGCTCAGCTCCCGGTGACGCCCGGGTTTGATGGTGTAAAACCCTTTCTTACCGCACAGTTACTGTGGGATCCTCAGGCAGATGCTACTGCCCTGGAAGCAGAATTTTTGAAACAGTTTTTTGGGCCAGCTCATCAAGCGGTGAAGCATTTTTATGAGCAATTCGCCGAATACCGGGTAACTCATGAGGGTGCTGCACAGTGGATCAAACTCTATAAGGACGAGGCAGGCATAGAACTCTTTCCGAAATCATTTTTACTTGATAGAAAAGCAGATTTAGAGGTTGCGGCAGACCTGGTGAAGGGAGTGGAGCCATATGAAGCTCGTGTTGAAGTGATTTGTGAAACCTTTCGCCTTACGCTCGATTACGCGGAATTTCAGCGAGCACGGCGAGCTTTGGTGGATGGGAACGCGTGGGCATCTTTAGATCGCTCGCAGGATGCGAAGATCACGGCGCTTTCGGAAGCGGTGGAGGATTTTTGGTCTTCCCGCGCTCGCCTTGCGGAAACCGTTCAATCGGTAAGTCACCAGTCGGGCTTGGCCAGGCATTTTCGGTGGCTTGAACCTGAGCGACAAAGCGACCCCACCGCAATCGCGGTCAGTCGTCTCGCTTTCCTGCTTTATGAAAATGAAGATCAGTTAGCGACGGTTGAAAACCTTCTCGATAGATTGGCGAAAACATATTCCGATTTTTCCACAAACCGTTATCCAGAGCGTTTTCGTGAGATGTTTGCCTTCGAGCAGGGGCTGCGGGAGGTCGCGTCGGCCACCGTAAATCGGTGGCTCCGGCATGAGCCGGAAGCCATGCCAGAGCGCTTTCTTTATCCAGAGGTGCCCGCGATTTTAGGCTGGGCAATCAGTTTACGACCG
>PWZW01000283.1 GCA_003567255.1 Puniceicoccaceae bacterium
CTAATTTCCTTGGAGGCGGCAACGCGCTCTTCCTTGACGGCGCTCAGGCAGCGGGCAAAAACGGCTTCGGCAACGGTCGGGGCGGGTACGCCCATGTCGAGTGCGTTGACCGAAGTCCACTTACCGGTGCCTTTTTGCCCGGCGGTATCCAAAACAATATCCACGAAAGGCTGGCCGGTAACCGGGTCCTTCTGCTTGAGGATGTCGGCAGTGATTTCGATCAGGAAAGAGTCAAGGGAGCCCTTGTTCCATTCGGCGAAGACCTCCCCTATTTCGGCGGGCTTCATGCCCAACAAGTTTTGCATAAGGTCGTACGCCTCACAAATCATCTGCATATCGCCGTACTCGATCCCGTTGTGGACCATTTTCACGTAGTGTCCGGCGCCGTTTGGCCCGATGTAAGCGGTGCAAGCAAAGCCACCTTCAATCGGCTTGCCAGGCGCGGCGCCTTCGAGCGGGCGACCCGTTTCGGAGTCGACCTTGGCGGCGATGGCCTTCCAGACCGGCTCCAATTCCTTGAAAGCTTCAGGATCGCCACCGGGCATGAGCGATGGCCCGAAACGGGCGCCTTCCTCACCTCCGGAAACCCCCGAACCGATGAAACGGAGACCCAGATCGCTTAGCTCTTTTTCGCGGCGGATGGTGTCGTCCCAGCGGGCATTGCCCCCGTCGATGATAATGTCACCCTTTTCCAGCAGAGGTACCAAACTCTCGATCACCTTATCGGTGGCCCAACCGGCCTGCACGAGAATGATGATCTTGCGGGGACGCTTCAGCGACTGAACAAAGGACTCCAGCGAGGCACAGCCCTCAAGCCCGCCCGGTGTGTTCGGATGCTCCGCGACAAAAACCTCCGTTTTGCTAGTCGTCCGGTTGTAAACGGAGATCTTAAAGCCGTGGTCGGCAATATTAAGGGCGAGGTTCTGCCCCATGACGGCGAGGCCAATGAGGCCGATTTCTGAATTCGCTGCTGACATGTTGTTTTCTAATAGGGTGATGTGGTTTTCGAACTAAAAACGAAAAGCGTGATTGATGCCCTAAAAGGTCCTTTCGAGCAAACACAAAAAATCCCTCTCCCATTTAATCCTCCCCCAGCTTTCGCGACGATTCGCTGTGTCCGAAGTTGAGGAGTTCACACGGAAACTAACAAAAAACTTCAGAAATTACCCGTGGCGTCATCCATGATTTATCCGCCCCACTGTAAGTTTGACGAATTTGGTATAAAGTTTTTCTTATACCGCAGATGAAGCATCTCCACCGCCGCCGTTTTTTATCCATCTGCTCGCTGACGGTCCTTTCACTCGGGGTTTATCCGAGGCGGTTGCTTTCCCAATCGAACGAACGCACACCACAGTATCGGTCCAGGAAAACCGAAACGACTGAGCATGGATTTATCCGCGCTACGGTTAACAGTCGCGGCCAGGGAGCTTCCTTTGAGGCCTTCCTTTCCCGAAGTTGTACGATTGAGCTTCAGCACGGCCTCGACGACGGGGCCATTGAAACCATCGACACCACGCCACCGGAGGCGAATGAAGTAGGGATCATATTCCTTCAGCCGTGGCAACTACTCAATCTACCCGAAGCTTCCTTTCGCTGGACTTTCGACGCGGTCTTATTGAATGACGTTGGCCAGGAAACGGACCAACTTGATGTTTCCGGATATGCCCTTGGGCTGCGTGGACTCCACGTGCAGATACCCATGCGCACCCATACCGGAAGTGAATCCGCACTCCTGGGAATGCTACGGATGCACGCACCCAGCCTTTCCAAACCGATTCCAATCGCTTTGACGCGGACGCGAGATGGCATGGAGGGCAGACACGACTTCAATGACCGTGAGATAAAGGAACTTTATGGCACCATCAACCAGCTCGAAACCGTCGAATTCGATTTTTACGATACCAGTGGCTTTGAGTCCCTAGCGCAGGCTGAAGCGGTCCTCCCGCGTAACCACCGCCCGCGCTTTCGTATTCAAGTTGCTTTTAAAAGCGGTCAATTTAAATCCGGCCTCGGGCTTTCGGGAAGAGTGCTCAACGCCGCGATCTCGGACATTCGCGAAGGCAAAGGCGTCGAACAGGCAGCCACCTCTTGCTACCTGACGACGGCAGCCTGCGATGCCGTGGGGCTTCCCGACGACTGCTGGGAATTGCAAACCCTGCGCCGCTTCCGCGACACCGTCCTCCCGCAGCTTTCGGACGGCAATGCGGACATCGCTCATTACTACGCCGAAGCGCCGGCTGCCCTCGCCCGACTCAGGCAGCAACCGGACGCGCAGACACAGCTCTTGAAAATCTATTGGCAAACGATTCTGCCCTGCGCCCTGCTCGCCAAAATGGGCGCTCATAAGCGCTGCCACCGGCGCTACCGCAAGCAACACCGGAAGTTGGTGTCAGCGCAGGAAACTTCCGCACTGTGATCCACTGCGGGTTCGACAGGATTCTGGGTCGAATCCAAAAAAACTTAGCAAGGTCGTCGTTTCACCACAGTAGCGGGTGACGGCAAGAATCCCTTTCAGCGATGGCGAGCTTTTCGGCGTTCATTTTGAAGACGCGCTCTCCCATCCCCGGGAAGTCATCGGCCGGTGGACAAAGGTCGAACCGGTTCGTCTGAGGTGGTGGACGCGGTCTCCGGCCTGCGGCGACCGCGCAATGTCCGGAGGCGTGGCCGCAGGCTGCCTGCGCGGAAAGCGAGAGCAGGGCTACCGCAGCCCAAAGACGACTGCGCCGTCGGTTAACAGGTCTGCGACACATAGAACAGCATATACTCTAAAAGCTGATTGCCTCAGCCTTAACATCGGTTTGCCCTGAGGTATGAAAAGAAATCGACCCGCCCACCGGATGATCGTTCTGCTTTGTTCCCTTGGCTTGGCCGCTTGCGGTGATCCTCAGGAAGCGACGCCGACCCAAAGCGGTGTGCCGCAGGGCGAAACAGCCCACAGTGCCCTCCACCCCCTTCCCTATAA
>PWZW01000297.1 GCA_003567255.1 Puniceicoccaceae bacterium
CGCCACGGCATAGAGGTACTCACTGCAAGTAATGGCATCGAATGCCTGGAAGTGGTCAAACAGCGCCCGCCGGACCTGATCCTTCTCGACGTGATGATGCCGGAAATGGATGGCATCACCACCTGCCAACAGCTTAAAGCAAATCCGGCAACCGAAACCATCCCCGTTATTTTCATCACCGCCCGAGCCTCCAAAGAGGGCAAGATTGAGGGGCTCGACGCCGGTGCGGCTGACTACATTACCAAACCGATTGATTTGGATGAAACGCTTGCGCGGGTACGTACCCAACTTCGCATGGGCGAGATGTACCGGGAGAACCTTGAGCTTCAACAGCGACTGGCCGATGCGCGCAAAGCGGCCTCTATCGGTGCCGTCACTCAGGGCATCGCCCACAATCTGAACAACCTGCTCGGCGTCGTTGTCGGTTATCTGGACCTGCTGAAAAAAGGCCACGACAGCCCGGACCGCCTCGAACGGGCGATTCGGCTAATGGACAACGCAGTCCAGCGCATGGTCTTGATCGTCCGCGAACTCAGTACCATGGCCAACAAGGATAGCCTTGAGCTCAAGGATGTGAAGGTTCATGACCTGCTCACCACCACGGTTTCCCGATTTCGGAAGGAGCACAACATCCTCTCGACCATTAATTGGGTCGATGAAGTTCCGGACGAGATCCTAATCCGTGCAAACGTTGAAGTGTTGGAGGCAATCATTGGGAAAATCCTGATCAATGCCTGGGAGGCCTATCCCAAGGAAACCGCTCCAAAAGCGCGGATCATTGACCTCACCTCAAAGGTGCAAAAAATCCGCGGAGAAAGCTTCATCGCGATCATCATTCGAGATCACGGGGTAGGCTTACCCGCCGAACTCGGTGACAGTATTTTTGATCCATTCGTCACCTCAAAAACCGCCGTAGGCAGAGGCATGGGCTTGACCACCGCGCGGCACGACCTGCGTAACCTCGGCGGAGACATTATTCTCGAAAACGCTCCCGGCGGCGGTGCCCGGGCAACGATTAAGTATCCCTTTTAGTTTTCCCTTGGCAGCTCCTCACTTGTGCCAAAGCCTTGGATCGATCCGGCCACTATCCGGCACACATTAAAGTACAGGGCAGGGCTGGATCTCGCTCAAAGAATCAGTCATCAAAATTATGAACAAACCTAAAATTTGCTTTATCGGCGCTGGTCGTATGGCCTCCGCGATCATCCAGGGATTAATCAATAAAAAGCATTACACGCCAGAGGAAATCGCCTGCACCAGCGGTCCGAGGGGCAGTGGTGCGAAGCTTGCGGAGCGACTCGGTATCGTGTACGCGGCGGACCTCGCCCCTCTGATAAAGGATGCCTCTATTTTAGTGCTCGCCTGCAAACCTCAGCAGCTCGACCTGCTTCCCCCCACCCTCCGCGCAGCCGCAGCGCAGAAGCTCCTCATCTCGGTACTCGCCGGCACGACCATTGCCCAGCTCGCAAAAGAATTTCCAGGCACACGCAACATCGTTCGCACCATGCCTAACACCCCCGGACAAATTGGTGCCGGGATGACTGGCTATGCTACCGCAACAAATCTCTCACCGGAAGACCAGCAAGCGCTCGAAGCTATCCTCTCCGCGTTGGGCAAGCATCTTTGTGTGAAGGAAGATCAAATCGACGCAGTCACGGCAATCAGCGGAAGCGGACCCGCTTACATCTTCGAATTCACCGCAGCTATGCGCGAAGGGGGCATCGCCCTCGGCCTGGACTTTGAGACCGCAAACCTACTCGCGATCGAGACCGTGCTCGGCGCCGCCAAGCTCATGGCGGAGAGTGACCAGGGCCCCGAGGATCTCCGCAATGCGGTGACCTCTCCCAAAGGCACGACTGCAGCTGCCCTCGACTCCTTCAGCGCATCCGACCTCCGGGCCATCGTCGCCAAAGCCCAGGCCGCGTGCCACAACCGTGCAAGGGAACTCGGCCGCGAATAAACTGACTACATACCTTAAGTTATCGGAAAACCACACTCCCAAAACCAAAAGTGGGAACAGCCCCCCGCCGTATGTTAAAGAAGTTTCTCCTCACTCTCCTCTTGATTCCCCTCGGCACCGCCTTTGCCGAAACGGACAGCACCCAAGAGGAAACGTCCCGCCTACAGTTGGAGGTTTCCGGCATTGAGGAAGCCAAAGGCGAACTCATCATCGCTTTATTTACCTGCGAAAAAACCTACGATTCCAACGATAACCCAGCATATCACGTTATTTTACCGGTCGAAACCAAAGGCTCTGTGGAATACACCTTCCGCGAGCTTAATCCAGGCACCTTTGCCATCAAATTATTTCACGACGTCAACGCCAATGGCAAGCTGGACACTAATTGGGTCGGCATTCCCCGCGAACCTTACGGATTTTCCAACAACCCCCGAATCCGCTTCGGCCCACCCTCTTTTGATGCCACGAGTTTCGAAGTAACTTCCGCCGAAAAAGTAAAGCACGAGGTCACCTTGAATTAAGGCGCATCGCGCAGGCTTGGGACAAACCCCACAAGGCAGCCAACCTCACCCGTAGCAGCCAGCCATTCAGCGGCGATTGACGCAATCCATCCGAATTTTCTTTGCCTCACAAAAGCGACCGAAGTTTCTGACTTGCAAAACATTCGTGGATTACCTATCTTCTCAACAAGTTACAAAGCCCCATAACCACCTAAACCTTAGTCGCATGAAAAAGTCATTCTTTCTTTCCCTTATCTCGGCTGGTCTCATTTTCTTTGCGACCGCGCTACAAGCCATCACCCTTTCTCCAGATCAACAATCAACCATTGCCGGCGGAGATAGCGACGCCATATCCGCACTCGCCTCAGAGCTGCTTAAAGCCGAAGCTGAAGGTTTAAGCGCGGATGAACTCACCGCTCAAATGGAGGAAATTGCGGGTAAGGTGATGGACGCGATTTTGGGCAGCTCCGGCACTGGTGACTCGGCGGAAGCTGCCGCACG
>PWZW01000153.1 GCA_003567255.1 Puniceicoccaceae bacterium
TCCCGCACCTCGTCGACTTTTTCGCGAAGGATGGAATCAAAGTTTTCATCTTCTGCCGAGATCACTTTGCCGTCGGCGAGACGAAGCTCCAAGGGGCGGGCAATGGCATTCCCCCACTCCATCCGCTCGATCACCATGAGGTTTTCGGGATATTCGATCTGCTCGATATCCCCCATGTTGAGGTAGGCGAAATTTTGGGTTGCGAAGACGTCACGATTCCCGGTGTAGACTTGCATCTCCCGCATAAAACCGGGATCCACTTTCGAGAGTTCGACCAAGTCAGCATCCTCTGGGCTCAGGTTGCTGGGGACGAGTGCCCGCCGCATGGTGACCACCCCAAAGAGCTCGCGCTCGCCCCTAAACGCCGTCCTCCCCTCCTCTGCAAGGGTGATTGCTGCAACTTTTTTAGGCCAAAAGTAGTTCAATCCGTTCCAGGTGATAACGGCTAAGAGAAAAAGGATCATGAACAGGCCAATGGCAAGGCCCACGCCTGTGATCCATACCCCGATTTCTCCGGCCGGTTTTATGTTTTTCCCAAAAGGTGTCGTGTCTTTGCTCATGAGTGAGAAATGTGTTTTACTGACAAATGCGTGCTAAAAATCGTTCGGCGCGAATCACTCGACCGCACGATATTTTTTGCGCAACCATTGCCGTAAAACCTCGGCAATCGTGTTCAGGGTGAAAGTGAAAACAAAGAGAAGGAAGGCACAAAGGAAGAGGGTTCTGTAGAGCGTGCCATTTTGCTCTGCTTCAGAAATTTCCACTGCAATGTTTGCGGAGAGCGTGCGCATCCCGGTAAAAGGATTGAAGTCCTGCACGACCGAGTTCCCGGTGGCCATCACCATAATCATGGTTTCCCCAATAGCTCGTCCAAAACCAATCATAAGCGCGGAAAAAATACCAGCGGCAGCGGTCGGCAGAACAATTCGGATGGCGGTTTGCCAGCGGCTCGCGCCGAGGGCGAGCGAGCCGGAGCGGAAGGAGTTGGGAACATTGCTCAACGAGTCTTCCGAAATCGTAAAGATAATGGGGATAACAGCGAAGCCCATCGCAAACCCCACAACCAGAGCATTGCGTGTTTCGAAATCCCAGCCCACGACGTTAACGATCCACATACGGAAGGAACCCACGTCACGTTCCAAACCCTCGTCGTATTGCAAAAACAGCCAATTCTCGACGACTTGACCAAACTGCCAACCCATCCAAGCGATCAACATAGCCGGGACAAAGACAACGGCAAATTCGAGGCCGGAAGGAACGAGGACCCGGTAGCGCGTGGGCAAATGACTCCAAAGCCAGCCAATCAGGACGGCGCCCACGAAGAGGCCGACAATCGAGAGCATGACCGAGGGTACCGCATTACTGATCAGGGGGGAAAGCCACATGCCGGCGAAAAAGCCCAAAATGACCGATGGCAACGACGCCATAATCTCCATGGTTGGCTTAACCACCTTCTTCAAGCTGGGACGCAAAAACTGGGAAACGTAGAGTGCGGAAAGCAGAGCCACCGGTACGGCAATAAACATCGCGTAGACCGTTCCCTTCAGCGTACCAATAATCAGAGGAATCATGGAAAGCTTACGCTCAAAGTCGGCACCTCCGTCTGACTGCCAATCGTAAATCTGTCCTGGCCGCCCCTCGTATTGTATCCGTGCGAAATAAGCGGTCATCCCCGCGATCGGGTGATTATCGACCATGGATTTCACCCTAAGGTTATTCCCTTGGTCCAGGAAAAGCAGCGCATTGTAGCGAGGAGAGATCAAGCCCTGCTTGGGGGTGAAATCCAGGTTTTGCGACCAGCGTGTTGCCGTCGTCGTCATTAAACTCAAGCGGGCGTGGTTTCCCGAGGTGGTGAGGAATGTTTTGTTGCGGCGACTTGCGGAGAACCCATCCACAGGTCCCGGCAGCGGGTCAAAAACTTTGCTCGGGATGAAGCGTCTTCCGGTAAACGCTTCGGTATCGAGAAATGCCAAGTTCCAGGCAACATAGTCGCCGGCGTCATTAAAGAAAAGGATGGTTTGGTCACCCAGGACAAACTCCATTCGGCTGAAAGTACCGTGGTCGGTACCCGCTTCCATTGGGCGGAAGGTCTGCAGCAACTCGTAGGACCCGTCCGTGCCAACCCTAAAGTAATCCACCTCACCGTTCATGTATCCGATCACCAAACCATCCGCAGTGTCGGGGATCAGCAAGCGGCGGGGCTCATCACGGAGGGCGTCTGCCATGTTGGTCTGCGCCCCAACGGCCAGTTCTCCGGCACCAAAGAGCGTCCTCTGCTGGGTAAGCGTGGCGAGGTGCACCTCGCGATTTCCATCTACTTCCTGAATGCCCGCGATAAGGCGCACCCGTGAACCCTCGGCATAAACCGCATTCGTCACCGGATAGCCTGGATTTCCCAAATTCACGATAGGGAGCGACTCAACCGACGGGGTGATCATCCGGCGATTGGTGCCCAAACCATAGTCCGGAGTGTACCTGATTTGCTTAACGATCACCCGACCGTCGGTCGAAGAAAAGATCACCCGATCAGAGAGGATGTCGTGCCGAGTGTCCGCAACCACGAAGTCCTCGGGGACGGGCGAATCAACGCGAAACACTCCCCGGTTTTCGTGACGTTTTTCATCATCTTCAAGATCGACGAAGAAAATATCGCCATCTGCAGTGAGAAAATAAGGGACCTCCATCCACTCATCGATGCCGAAGGAAACGATGTCAGCATCTGGGATGGGCAGCGTTAGGGCATCCGCAACCTCCGCACCTCGAAATAGCGGTGCCACTTTGAAGCCAATGAAAACAAAAATAAAAAATACCGCTACGATGATCGCGACCCCGCCGACCATAATCAGCCCCGTCATCAAACGATCGATCAACAAAGTGAACGGCGAAACGCGGAAACGTTCGGGAATGGGAGGCAGATCTTTTTTTGTTTTCATTGGTTTCAAAA
>PWZW01000217.1 GCA_003567255.1 Puniceicoccaceae bacterium
AAAACATTCATCCTCGACGAAGCCAAAGCCGAGGAGGCCTTCATGGCCAAACAAGTGATCAACGGTCGTGAGACCATGTTTTTTAACATTCTCCCGCTCAAATACCAGTGGGCTTACGATTTGTACAAAACCATGAAAACGAACCACTGGGAACCGGAGGATGTGCCCATGCAGAAAGACGTTGAGCAGTGGCGGGGAGACGAGCTTTCTGAAGTGGAGCGCTGGATCATCAAAATGGCCATCGGTTATTTTTCCGCAGCTGAGGGAATTGTGGGAGACAACATTATCCACGTGGTCCGCGAGTTGGTTACTGCACCGGAGCTTAAGCTGGTACTTGGTCGTCACGCCCACGAGGAAAACATCCATGCCGACTCCCTGGTTTATATGATCAGCTCCCTCGGTATCAATCCACATGAGTGTGAGGCAATGTTTGAGGACATTCCCACGATTGAGAAGAAAACCCAGTTTGTGGTGAACAATTCGCGCTCTTTGCGCCGCGACATGGACCTCACCCAAACCTCGGAGAAGCAGGCGCTTGCGAAGAACATTTTCCTCTTCGGTCAGTGCATGGAGGGTACTCAGTTTTACGGACTGTTTGGAATGGTGCTGTCGCTATACCGTCAGAACAAGTTTCCCGGTATTGGTCAAATGTTTCGCTACACCCTGCGGGATGAATCCAACCACATCGAAGTCTTCCGCAACCTTTTGATGGATCTGATAGAGGAGAACAAGTCCATCTGGACCGAGGATTTTAAACAGGAACTCACCGACCTCATGCGCGAGGCAGTGACTCTCGAAAAAGAGTTTATCCGCGATTGTCTGCCCGTGAATGCGGTGGGCCTAAGTGCTGACGACTTTTGCCAATACATCGACTTTATCGCTGACCGCCGCCTTGAGGGCATAGGCCTGAAGGCGATCAACCCCGGCGTAACCAACCCCTTCCCTTGGCTGGCCGAGATGATGGATATCAAGAAAGAGCAAAATTTCTTTGAAGGGCGCGTCACCGAGTACCAGAAAGCCTCCGCCCTTGGTTCGGTGGACGACGACGAACTTTAAGCATCCTTTCCACACCTTACCCTCACACCAGTGCCCAAACAAACCACCCAATTACTATGATTCAAAAAGTGAACCTCGAGGCAGACTTGGAGCTAAAACGCTTCGTCACCACCCCACGGGAAAAGAAACCCCGTTTTGACTGGCGAAATGTCGTTGCGGACAATCCGACCTTGTTTGACCAAGAGATCCACATCGATAGTGAAGGGGAGCGGCGCTCCTTTGATCTGGCGGAGGTGGCCGATACGGTGGGCGCGGCCCTCACCGACCTGTTGCTTTCCCGTCAGGAAAAGGAAATTTTTACCGAAAAGAATCGGGATTTTGTTGCCGTCGTCGCGCAAAAGGTGGCTAAGGCACTCGCTGATCAGATTGGGAAAGGACGTGGACTG
This sequence comes from Puniceicoccaceae bacterium, assembly GCA_003567255.1. Lineage (GTDB taxonomy): Bacteria > Verrucomicrobiota > Verrucomicrobiia > Opitutales > Coraliomargaritaceae > T3Sed10-183. Next base: position 1,443 of record PWZW01000217.1, read on the forward strand.
AAGTTGTCCACCCGCGACATCCACTTGCTTATCGAAAAGGCGCTGATCGAAAACAACGCCCACGACGTTGCCAAGAGTTTGGTCTTTGGACGCAAGTTGGAGGCAGGGGAGGGCTCTGCGGAGGAGGCACCCGTCACCATCCGTCTGATCCGGCGCAACAATCAAGTAGTTGCCTGGAGCGAGGCGAAAATCGAAGTGGCGGTGCGGAAGGCATTCCTCTCCCTCGGCTTTGATTCTTCTCCGGCGGTGGACGTGGCCCGCGAAGTTACGCTGGCACTGAACAGCTCACGCAATGTGTACATCAACATCGAAGATGTGCAGGACGCCGTACAGGAAGAGCTTATGCGGCAGGGGCATTACAAGGTTGCAGAGGCCTACATTCTTTATCGTGCCCACCGCTCCCGCCTCCGGGAGGAAACCGCGAGCGAGGCCGAGGACAACTCCCGGCAGGATTCGATGATTGTGGTGACTGGTCCCGATGGTGAAAACACCTTCTGGGATGGCCTGGACCTGCGTAAACGAATAGAATTTGCCGGCATCGGTCTCGACCTGAGTCTTAGCCATGAGGAGATCGAGGTTGAACTGCGCCGCTCCATCCACAGTGAAATCAGCCGGACTGATCTGAACAAGACGGTCATCCTCAACGCCAAATCCCTGATTGAGCGCGACGCGGACTTCTCTCGTTTTGCCGGGCGAATCCTGCTCACCTTCATCTACGAGGAAACCCTTGGCTGGGACATCCTCAAGGATGGACTCGACTCATTGAAGGCGGTGCACCGCAAGCAGTTGCGTGCCTACCTTGAGCGCGCCGTCGCTATAGAGCGCCTCAACCCTAAGTTGCTTGAGTACGATCTCGATGTGCTCGGGGAGGCGCTCGACCCCTCTGCCGACCTCGATTTTGACTACCTCGGCGTGCAAACCCTCTATGATCGCTATCTGATCGTGGACAAAACAGCAAAACCCGCCAAGCGCCTCGAATGTCCCCAGTTTTTCTGGATGCGGGTGGCCATGGGCCTCTTCCTCCGTGAGACAAAGGAACGGGAGGCTCATGTCGTGGCATTGTACAACCTGTATAAAGGCCGCCGCTTCTGTTCTTCCACCCCCACGCTTTTCAATGCGGGAACGCTGCACTCTCAACTCTCGTCCTGCTACCTTTACAAGGTGGACGACAACATTGAGTCCATCATGTATCGGGGCATTGCCGAAAATGCGTTCCTTTCAAAATGGGCCGGAGGGCTCGGCGGTTCATGGACCGCGGTGCGGGGCACCGGAAGTTACATTAAGGGTACCAACGGCGAGAGTCAGGGTGTCATTCCGTTCCTCAAGTTGCACAATGACCAACTGGTTGCGGTGAATCAGGGAGGGAAGCGTCGTGGTTCTGGTTGCGCCTATCTGGAAAGCTGGCACAACGACATTCTCGACTTCCTCGAGTTGCGTAAAAACACCGGAGATGATCGCCGCCGTACACACGACATGAATACGGCGAACTGGATTCCCGACCTTTTCATGAAGCGCATGGAAGCGCGTGAGCAGTGGACCCTCTTTCGCTCAAACGAAGTGCCCGACCTGCACGAACTCTACGGAAAGGCGTTTGAAGAACGTTATATCGCTTACGAGGAGATGTTTGACCGTGGTGAACTGATCGGCAAGCGCATGCCTGCGATCGATTTGTGGAAAGCGATGCTGCGTCAAATTTTTGAAACCGGGCATCCTTGGATCACCTTCAAAGACCCCTGTAATGTCCGTAGCCCCCAAGACCACGCGGGCGTTATTCACAGCTCCAACCTTTGCACGGAAATCACACTAAACACCAGTGAAGATGAAACCGCGGTGTGTAACCTTGGTTCGGTCGTGCTTGATTCGCACCTTCTGGCCGACGGCTCCCTGGACCATGAAAAGCTGCGCGAGACCATTCGCATTGCGGTTCGGGCGCTCGACAACGTCATCGACCTCAACTACTACCCAACCGACGCCGCCAAAAACTCGAATATGCGCCATCGGCCGATCGGACTTGGCGTGATGGGCTTGCAAAACGCCCTGCTCGAAAAGGGGATCGCCTTCTCCTCCGAGGAAGCGGTGGACTTTAACGACGAGTTCATGGAGGCCATTGCTTACTACGCCTACGAGGCCTCCAGTGATCTGGCTGCTGAGCAGGGTACCTACAGTTCTTACAAGGGCTCGAAGTGGGATCGTGGCTTGCTTCCGCAGGATACGGTCGACCTCCTCGCGGAAGAGCGGGGGATGGAGATTGATATCCCGCGCGGAGGTAAGCTGGACTGGACTCCGGTGCGTGAAAAAATCGCCAAGAATGGGATGCGCAACAGCAATGTGCTTGCCATCGCGCCGACCGCGACAATCTCAAACATCATGGGAACCTCTCCCTGCATAGAGCCGGTTTATAAGAATCTGTTCGTTAAGAGTAACCTCTCCGGCGATTTTGTTGTCTTGAACGGACACCTTGTGCGCGAGCTGAAGTCCCACGGCTTGTGGACCGCTGAGGTCCGCGACCAGTTGAAGTACTTCGATGGCGAGTTATTGCCGGTCGAGGGAATCCCGCAGGAAATCAAGGAAAAGTACAAGACGGCCTTCGCCATCGAGTACAAGTGGTTTATCGACGCGGCGGCGCGGCGCCAAAAGTGGATTGACCAAGCGCAGTCTGTGAATCTCTTCCTGGCCGAGGCAGACATCAAGACACTCTCCCACATGTATCGAGAGGCTTGGCGCAAGGGCTTGAAGACCACTTACTACCTCCGCACCCTTAGTGCTTCAAACATTGAGAAGGCAACTGTAGCGGTCTCCAAGGAAATGCGTGGCCGCATGGGACAAGCTGGACACGAGCCGGCAGAGGCTAAAAAGGCACCCACTGAAGCGGAACGGAAGGCCTGCTCTATTCAGGCGATGATGAACGGCGAAGAATGCGAAGCCTGCCAATAGTACCTATCTAGGTTTGTTTGTGAAAGGGTGTGCCTGGGGACGGGCACACCCTTCTTTTTAATCAAACCGATGACAAGGCAAGTGAGGGAATTTTAAAGCCCGTTTTGGGGACTGGTGAAATCGGAGGTCGAAGTTTTGTTACGGTATCGCTTTTTCTTGGTTCCCGTGAGGTTTAAAATGGGCTTGCGCCATCATGATAGATTACGCCTTTTTTTAATGTATTCTTGACCCGTTGTGAATTCCAGGCCGGTGGGTTTAGAATCGCTTCACGTTTTTGAATCAGCTTTGGGGACTCCTTTATGACTGGAATGTATGGGTGCCCTGAGCTTCTTTTTTCGCTCTGGCCTTTGCCACTATGCGGCATGCTATTGGGGGCGGCTACAGGCCACGGAACCGCCGCACCCACTGGAACCGCGAACCATTCTCAGCCTCTTTACTCCGATGAGGTACCTTCCCAAGCTAAGCAGCTTGCACCCACTGCGACCATAAGCTACAAAACACCATCATTGATGGGATCCAAAATCCAACAATCTCAGGCAAAATCCATTGGTGTTACCTCCCCCAAACCATCATAAATTATGAATAAGCAAAAAATCATCCTCAAGGCCGGAATATCATTGCTTGCCGGGGTTTGTTCAGCCGCAAACGCAATTCACTTCGACAAACCGGCGACTGCGAACGGCGAGGAGGAGGTATGGGTCGCCACGGACGAGATTTGGCAAAACTACAGTTTGCCAGTGGGCAACGGTTCGATGGGAATCACCACCTACGGCGGGGTTGAGCAGGAGGTGCTCTATTTGACCACCGACACCGTTTGGACGGGAAAGTATCAGCCGAACGCAGACAATGAGGATGCTCACTATGGGTTGACCGAAATTCGCCGGCTTTTGATGGAGGACAAATACGACGAGGCGGAAGCACTCAGCCGGAAACATCTGGGAGCGACCGGTGAGAACAAAGCCGCCTTTGGCAGTTTCAGTGTGATTGGACGCATCCTCATCGACACGGATTTAAAATTTTCCGATGTTTCCAACTATGAGCGGGCGCTGAATCTGGACGACGCCATCGCGACGGTGAGCTACCAGCATGAGGAGACCCGCTACGACCGTGAGGTCTTTGCCTCTTACCCGGATCAGGCAGCGGTGCTTCGCTATGGCGTCTGTGGCGAGGCCAACCAGAACCTCCGCATTTCCTTCGAAACTCCGCACAACACCGAGGCGCATGAGGCCTTCGAGGTGAGCGTCGAAAACAACGACCTCGTCATTATCGGTCACTTTGCGGAAAGTGGACTTCAAATCGACACGCGCATTCGGGTGCGGGCGTCACGGGGCAAGATCGTTGCCGGGCCGGATTATCTGGAAATCAAAAACGCCGGGACGGTCGAAATTTTTGTCGCTGCCGATACCTCCTATGATAGGACGGTGGAAAATCTCGTTGGGGAGCCGAAGACTGCAGAGGTACTTGCGCGCCTGGATCGCGCGGTCGAGCAGTCTTACGGAACACTGCGGGCGCGACATATTGCGGACTACCGGGAGCTTTACAACCGCGTCACGCTGGATCTGGGTGCGACCAACAAAACGATTCGAACCCTGCCGATGAATGAACGGCTGGAGCGCTACGCCGCTGGAGCAAACGACCCGGAGCTGGAGGCGAAGGTCTTTCAGTTTGGGCGCTACCTCATGATCGCGAGTTCGCGTCCGGGATCCCTTCCGGCTAATCTTCAGGGTGTTTGGTCCAACTCGCCCACGGCACCATGGGAAGGCGACTACCACCTCGATATCAACCTGCAAATGAACTACTGGTTGACCGGAGTGACCAACCTCATCGAGTGCCAGGAACCATTGATTGATTTCCTCGAACTGCTCCAGCGCAATGGCAACCACACAGCCCATGCTTACTACCGGGCCGACGGCTGGACGGCAACGCTTCTTTCCAACGCCTGGGGCTACACCTCGCCAAATTTCACCTTGGACGAGCTCGAAAACCGCGCATGGAATCCACGTCGGAATCGATTTATCAGAACGCCGATGTATTGGAACTACTTCCCCTCGGTGGGACCCTGGATTGCCCACCATGCCTACGAGCACTTCGCCTACAATCAGGACCGGGGACAGCTGGAAGCGCAGCTCTGGCCGATCCTTTCGGGCTCGGCTGACTTCGTCTGCGACTTCCTCTTTCAACTGCCAAGCGGACACTACACCGACCTGCCCAGTTGGTCGCCCGAACATGGGCGAATTTCCAAAGGTGCCACGGCTTCCATTGCGATTTCGCGGGAAGTTTTGCAGGCATCTCTTGAATTAGCCGGAGTGCTGGGTATTGAGAATGAGCAAACTCAGCGATACCAAGAGGTGCTCGATAACCTCCTGCCTTATCGCATCGGCCAACACGGACAATTACAAGAGTGGTATGAGGACCGGGACCGAGTGGACGACCAGCATCGGCATGTGAATCATTTGATCGGGTTGCATCCGGGCTCACAGATTTCTCCCTTGACCACGCCTGACCTTGCCGAGGCCACCCGCGTTACCCTCAGCCACCGCGGGGCCATGTCGACCGGGTGGTCACTGGCTTGGAAAATGAATCTCATGGCCCGGTTACTCGACGAGAAAGAAGCCTATAATATGCTTCGGCTGTTTCTGGAAGCACGCGTCGGCGCCAATCTCTATTGCATGCATCCACCTTTTCAAATTGACGGAAATTTCGGAGTCACCGCAGCGATTGGCGAGATGCTGCTCCAGTCGCACCTCGGTGAGATCCATCTGTTACCCGCCCTTGCCGAAGGCTGGCCCAGTGGCCAGGTTAAAGGCCTCCGCGCACGCGGCGGTTTCGAGGTGGATATCGCTTGGTCAGATCACCAATTGGTCGAGGGAGCGATTCGCGCCATCACCGCAGGCATCTGCCGGATCCGCGTGGTCGGTCCCGTCCGGGTTGAGCGCGATGGCGAAGCCATTGATGTAGAGCGCAGCGAAGATGGCGTCCTTTCCTTCCCGGCTGAAAAAGGCCAGGAATACACCCTCGTTGCTTTACCCTAAGCCAACGTTCCTCGCCGAAGTTTGCCCATTCAAACAGATCTTTTGGTGATCTGGTCCCGTTAATCCCAACTTCCATACCCCAAATGGCAACGGATAATGAAAAAAACGTGATCCATACAAGTGGGTGGGCCTTTGGGCCGTAGTCTTTTTCCTTGGAGCTTGTTCACCAGCGAAAAAACGGAGATGGAGCTGGATCTATCGGGTCAGGTTCGTGCCGAGGGACTCATCCAAGCGCCATTTCTTCCGCCAGGTGATTTATACACTTTGGGCAATGTATCCGTGGATTTGCAGGATTTTACGGCACCGGAGCAATATAATCTGGAAGTTTCCGTCCTCGCTTCCAATGCCATTAACGACTGGAACTTCTGGGTCTACCCCGATTAGGTCGCGATACAGTTCCCCCATCTGATCGTCGCACGGGAATTAAACGATGATGTCATTGCGGCGCTCAAAGCAGGTGGACGGGTTCTGCTCTCCGTCAATCCCAAGGGCGTGCAGACGGATGTGGCTCTGGGCTTCTCCTCCATCTTCTGGAATACCTTATGGACCGCGCAGCAGGCGCCCCACACACTGGGCATTTTGTGTGATCCGGCAGATCCGGCTCTGGCCCGGTTTCCGACCGAGTATCAGAGCAGTTGGCAGTGGTCACTGCCCATTCGGAACGCTGCGACGATGGAACTCGACCACCTACCGAAGGACCTCAGGAAAATGCGTCGTCGAGCCTTGCCTCGATGACCTTTTTTCCAAGCGACGAAACCGAACCCATCATGGACTGCACCGCCCAGTGAGCTCTCACGGCAGGGGAGGGATGTTGCCAAAAAGCATTCCCGCGAACCATCGAAGTCGTTTCAAAATCAACCGCAGTATCCCCCTCAGCCCCCAACCTTCTTTTGAGATCGGAATTCTGGGGAGGGGCTTGACAGCTTTTGTCTGGTTCCCGTAGGGTGAACCTTTCCTATTTGGGTGTGTCATAAGATTGATTTGAGCAGGCGTGTGCCAGTGCCGCGTGAAATACGCTCTTCTGAATTATGGGTCACAAAGATTCAAAAAATGTTGCAATAGAAAGAGTTATGACTAAATTGATTACTAAGAATGTAAGTTTATGGGCATCCCGTGCCCTTGCGCTTTGTGGAGTAATGTCGGTGTTCGCGGCGTCGACAGTGGCCGCTGAGCGCAAACATCCGAACATCGTGTTGATCTACGCCGACGACGTGGGCATCGGCGATCTCAGCGTATACGGCGCCGAGCTGATTTCGACACCACGGCTCGACGAGCTGGCCGAGCAGGGCGTGCGCTTCACCGACGCCCACTCCACCGCATCGACATGCACCCCCAGCCGCTTCTCACTTTTGACCGGCGAGTATGCTTTTAGGACGGGTGCCTTTGTCGGCAACGCGGACATGCCCATGCTGATCGAACCGGGCCGCACGACACTCCCCTCGGTGCTTCAAAAGGCCGGTTACACCACCGCCATCGTCGGCAAGTGGCACCTGGGCCTGAGTGATGGCGAGCAACCGATCGACTGGAACGGCAAGATTGCCCCCGGCCCCCTGGAGGTCGGCTTTGATGAATCGTTCATCATCCCGGCCACCAATGATCGTGTGCCGACCGTTTACGTAGAGGGTCATTATGTCTATGGATTGAGCGACGAAGATGAGCCGTTGCGCATCAGCTACGACGGGCCCATTGGCGATCTTCCCACCGGCCGCAGCCACCCGGAGCTGCTACGCTACCCGGCTGACAGACAGCACTCCGGAACAATCGTCGGCGACATGAGCCGCCTCGGGCACCAAGTCGGTGGTCAGTCCGCCTGGTGGGACGACGAGATGATGGCCAAGGACCTGACCGACCGCGCCCTTAGGTTCATAAACGAGAATCAGAATGAGCCATTCTTCCTTTATCTCTCCATGCACGAAAACCACGCGCCGCGCCTCCCGCACCCCGATTTTGTTGGACAAAGTATAACGGGCTTGCGCGGCGATGCGGTGGTGGAGCTGGACTGGGTCGTGGGACAGGTCATGGACAAGCTCGACGAGCTGGGATTGGCTGAAAATACGCTGGTGATCTTCACCAGCGACAACGGCCCCGTCTTCTACGACGGCTATGAGGATGGCGCCATCGAAAACCACCATGGCCATCGCCCTCAGGGACCCTGGCGTGGTGGGAAATACCTTCCTTTCGAAGGCAGCTTTCGCATGCCCACGATTGCGCGTTGGCCAGGGCAGATCGAATCCGGCCTCGTTTCCGATGCGTTGCTGAGTCAAGTCGACCTAGTCGCTTCGCTGGCCCAGCTGGTCAATGTTGAGTTACCCGATGGCGCCGCGCCGGATAGCCAGCCGCTGCTCGATGCTTGGCTCGGTAAAACCACCGAGGGTCGCGATCATATCATTCAAGCACCCGGTGGCCGTTTCCCAGCGGTGGCGATCCGCTCGGGCGAATGGAAATACATTGAGGCCGGCGAGCGGAATGTTTGGGCCTTCAACCGGCACAACCGCGCCGACACAGCTTTGGGATCAGTCAGCCTGAGTACGGGTGCTTACCTGTTCAATCTGCATGACGACCCAGGCGAGGAGAACAATCTGATCGAAGCGCACCCGGATGTCGCCCAGCGGCTAACGGAATTGCTGGAACAGATTCGTAACCAATAGTAGGGCGGCATATTGTGTGATCTGGCGCCGCAGGCTCTGACCCGCGGCGCCAGGGTATTTCGGTTACTGACGGTGATCGCTGCCCATTTAAGGGACAAAGCTTCTCCCTGAACCCCTGCTTTCGCTTTCCTCGCCGATGGCCTTGTGTTTGGTCTGATCCTCATCCGCCGTCAACGCGGGTAAGGTAGCACCTCGCGGATTTCATTTTCAAAAGGGCCATCGATGAGAGATGGCCCTTTTTGTGTGCGCCCGGTAGTGCGTGCACGAAGGTAGCGTCGAAAGTAAAGGCAGACGTATGCGTCTCCCTAAGCGCTGACGTTGGCGATTGACAAAACTTCTTCATGGTGGGAAATTCCCACCATGAAGATACAGTCAATCGATTCGAAGCGGCGTCTCATTTTGCCGGGGGCCGAGCCGGGAGAATCCTACGCCGTGCGCCAGACGGCGAGCGGGCATTATGAACTTGCCAAGGTGATTCCCGCTGAAAAACCCAAGCCCAGTGCTGAGAAGCTGGATGCTTTGTTCAGATCCGCCGCCTTGACTCCGAAGACAGATTGGGAATCGCTCCGCAGGCAGACTAGAGAGCCATGATCCTTCTCGATACCAACGTATTCATTTATGCCTTCGATCCCGATGCGCCCATGTGTTCGTGGGCGAGAGGCATCTTGCAAAGTGCGGTGCTCAATGAAGGAGCCGCGATCAACTCGGTTATTCTCGCCGAATTGATGGTTGGTGACCACTCTCCCGAGACCGTGGCGACCCGTCTCGAAGGGCTCGGAGTCCACTTGCTTGATCTTCCAACGGCAGCAGCACCACGTTGCGCTCAGGCCTACGGCGAATACCTTGAAAATCGTCGAGTGCAGAAAGACTTACCGACGGCTCCCAAATCCCCTTTACCCGATTTTTTTATTGGTGCCCATGGCGCTGTTCTGGGGTTTCGGATCGCCACCGCCGATACCGGACGTTTTCAAAAGTATTTTCCCGAAGTTCAACTGCTCTGCCCTGCTTGACGGGGCCGAGGACGAAGCCGATCACTACCGTTGTGGACTCCCGAATCCTGACTCGGCACACGGCTTTTGGTAAAATATAGGGTTGTCCTCTGCATTCTACCTGTATGATTACTTTCAGTCGCATCCTTCCCGAAGTGCTTGTCACGGACATAGCCTGACTGTAAGGTAGATGTTTGGCGGTGCTTGGACTTTCCGGCTCACGAAGCTTCAACGACAACAACCCCATCCAATGCTATGAATCAAAAATCCAGTCAACGGAGCCACGAACTGTCCGACGAAACACGGGCGGCACTCTCTGAGAAAATGCAAGCGCAGGTTGTGGAAGGGCGACGCCTCGGCTTCGCGCTGCGCGACAACGAGGCGGTGACTTCCCAGTGTCTAGTCGCCGATATGCCGGGTACGCCGGCCGGGGAGGTGAGCTGCTGCGGGAGCAAAGACTTTTTGATCGATGAAGTCCGCGAGTTCACCGACCCGGACGGACAACCGGTGCAGGTTCGGTGCGCTTCCTCGGCTATTTTGGAAATGACGGATGCGCCGGTGCACCGACATGCGGCAACGCTCGAGTACTACATCATCCTGGGGGGGAGTGGCCGTATGGTTTTGGGGCAGGGCGAGTCGGAGCGAATTGTTCCGGTGCGGGAAGGCAGTGTCGTCTTGCTCCAACCGGGGCAGGCGCACGGGATTGTCTCGGATGATCCAGCGGTGCCGATCAAAGCCTTGCTGACCTTTTCGCCTGGTTTGGCTCCCGTTAGCCAACCCGAATACCGCGACGAGGCAATCGTCCATGCCCGGACTTCCGAACGGATCCAGCAGATTGAGCAGGCGGCCAAGGAGCCTTCAGCATAGCCAGTTAGCAATTTTGCTGCTTGGTTGATGCCCTGCACTTAGAAAATGGGGGAGGGCGGACGGTGGTCGGTAAAAGTTTTTCTCTTGAACATGCAACGCATTTGAAATCGGCTTGTCTGGCCTTTCTGTTGACTTTGCCTGTAATCGTTGACGAAATATCACCATAACCCCTCAAAGAACTATAATCACCCCTCCATGAACTATAAGCTGAAGACAATTTTTGCAACGATTCACGCAATGCGCGGTTGTCGCCTTTTACCTCTCTTAACCGCAATGGCCTTGACGATGGCTTCCCTCGGGTTGACCGGTTGTGCTGCCACCAAGGCCTCACCAGTCGTTAATGAACCGCTCAAGGCGCTCTTTATCACGGGCGGTGGGTGGCATGATTTTGAGGGACAGAAGACAGTCCTTACGGAAGGCCTTGGCGCACGGCTCAAGGTCGAATTCACCATCGATCATACCGCGGGGAAAGATCCCGCACATCGACCGGAGCGCTTTGATGATCCGGATTGGGCGCAGGGCTATGACTTTGTTTTGTATAATATGAGCCTTTCCCGGGACCAAACGGCCGAAACCGCCCAAGCGATCATCGACAGTCATGTGAAGCACGGCGTGCCAGCAGTGTTTTTGCATGGCTCAACGCACTCATACCGACACACCGGAAACGAAAACTGGTTCAAATTTCTCGGAGCACGATCCATGAATCATGAAGCGCAGGGGGGCTTCACCAACGAAGTGGTCGTCAAAGATCATCCAATCATGCAGGGCTTCCCCGATCCGTGGGCGCAGGAGCAAGGCGAGCTTTACCGTATCGAGGAAGTGATGCCCACGGCCACGGTCCTTGCTCGTGCGATGGGGACAGATCCAGCAATCTATCATCCAACTATTTGGGTCAACGAATACGAGGAAGTCCGTGTTTTTACCACGACGATTGGCCACCACACCGAAACCATGGCGACCGACACTTACCTGGATCTATTGAGTCGCGGCATCCTGTGGGCTGCCGGAGGCACGGATTAAGTAACCGAA
>PWZW01000166.1 GCA_003567255.1 Puniceicoccaceae bacterium
AGGGCAAATTGCTCGCGCACGTCAAGCGGAGCTTCCCGGTGGGTGACTCCCAGAACAAAAAATGCCTGCGTTGCAGCTATCATCAAACCACACCCAAAGGGTTAAAAGTGGGCAGTTTCCATCGGCACATCACCCGTGGGCGCCGGGGCTTTGCTGCGCGCGGTTTCGACCGGCCAAAGCGCAATGATGGCGATGATGAAGAGGGCAATGCAGGCGAGGGCCTGCCGCCGGTTGACCAGTTTGTGGCGGAGCCCCAGGTAGGCAACGCCGAGATAACCTATCCAGACCAGCGAGGTGGCGAGCAGTTTGGTAACGGGGACGAGCTCTGGCTCGGCGAGCCAGAAAAGAACACCCACCAAAAGGGCCGCACTGAGAAAACCGAGCCCTGTCCAGAGCATCCGCTTCCCCATGACATCGAGCTGTCGGATCGATGGGAGTATGCTGTAAATACCGCCGATCTTTTTATACTTAAGGCCGTGCTGTTGAGTGAGGAACATTCCCGAAATAAGCGCGAGCAGGGCAAAAATGCCATAGCTGAACGTGGCGAGCGCGGCGTGCAATTCTATCCAAGGATTACCACCAAAAATAGCACCGGCGTGGGCTTGGTCCCAACCATCAAAAAGGAAGGGCACTCCGGTGAGCATTGCGGCCAGTCCGGTAGTGAAAAACCCGAGCATCTTCAGTCGAAAGGCAGGTCCAACGATCAAAAAGAGCAGCACGAGTGACCAGGCGATGAACTGCGCGACTTCGAATGGATTACCCAGTGGGCAAGCCTGCAACTTGATGCCCCGCAGATTGAGGCCAAGGGAGAGGAGACCAAAACCGAGCACAATCGCGGTCCACACAAAAACTCTGGGATACTTTCGCTTCGTGACCAGCGCACCGAGAGCGATTGCAAATCCGGCCAGAAATACAAAGGCAGAGATGGCAAACACCAGGCGGTCGTATGCAAGTAGATGATCCATGGAGACGTCAGTATATCCTTCGCGGTGGCACGCCTTTCAACAAGCAAAATATGGGAAGCGAGTATCCACACCCCTGGATGGGCGTCCGAAGGTTTAAAGGCTTTTGCGCCTAAGCCTTCGAAACCGTCGCCTCGGCGGGGTTCACCCAGGCTTGTACCCGTCCATTTAGGAAATCGATAAATGCCTCATGCTCGTTCAAGCAGGGGATGTGCTCGAAAGATTCGCCGCCGGCCTCCAGGAAAATTTCTTCTCCCTCATCGGCAATTTCCTCAAGCGTCTCCAGACAGTCGGCGGTAAAGGCTGGGCACATTACCTTGACCCGCTTGCTTCCTTCTTTCGGAAGGGTTTCCAACAGCTTGTCAGTATATGGTTGAAGCCAAGGCTCGCGGCCTAACCGCGACTGGAAGGAAACGGTGTACTGCGCCTCTGTTAAGCCGTATGCCTCGACGAAATGTTTGACCGTCATCAAGCACTGGTGGCGGTAACAGGTCGCATGGGCTGGGTGGCAAGTTGTGCAGCAGTCTGGGGTGTTCAGGCAGTGATCGTGAGAGGGGTCTCCCTTGCGCATGTGCCGCTCCGGAACGCCATGAAAGGAAAAAACGAGTTTATCAAAATCTCCCCCTTCGAGGTGGGGGCGTGCGCGTTCGATAAGCGCTTGGATGTAATCATCGTCAGCGTAGTAGGGCTGGACCAGCGTTGTCTTCAGGTCGGGCTTCTGGTTGCGCACCGCTTCCATTAAGTGAGTCACCGCGGTTTCGTAGCTGGACATTGCGTAATGGGGGTACATCGGAAAAATGAGCAAATCGTCGACGCCTTGGTCGAGCAGCTTTTTCAAGGCATCGGCCGTAGCAGGCTTTCCGTAACGCATGCCCAACTCCACTGGGATGCCTGCTTTTTTCTCCAGGGCAGCGCGCTGCGCCTCGGACGTAAGGAGCAGTGGTGAGCCCTCCTCTTTCCAGATGCTTTTGTAAGCGGCCGCCGATTGCTTGGGCCGGAACGGAAGAATAAGCCCGTTCACGACGAGCCAGCGAACAGGTTTTGGCGCGTCCAGAACGCGTCCGTCCATTAAAAACTCCTTTAAATAAGTGCGAACGTCGGCGACTTCGGGAGAATCGGGAGAACCTAGATTTAAGAGGATTACACCAGGGGTTGCCATCAGATGATTGGTTGGATATTATACGGTTTGCTCAAAAGAGTAGGTACAACGCGGTGGTTGGTTTTTCAACAAGCTGAGCAAGTAAATCATAGTTCTCCTCATTAGTGGAAATCCGGTCACCCGATTTTGGGAGTGGAGGTGCGTGCGCCTTTACTAAAATTAAGGCGAGGAGTTTTGTTTTCTCTATCCTTACCCCTAAGGCCGCCGCACCAAATGCCCACGAGTTACCCTAGGATTTTTTCCGAAATGCCTGCATGAAGCTAATGAGGGCATCGACACTTTCCGGCGGGCATGCATTGTAGATACTCGCGCGCAAACCACCTACGCTACGGTGGCCTTTGAGCCCGCTCAAGCCGGCAGCCTCTGCTTCTTTGATAAATTGAGCTTCGAGGGTCTCGTCAGGCAGTCGAAAGACGACATTCATTAAAGATCTACTTTTTTCCTGGGCTGGACAGCTGTAAAAATCATCCGCGTCTATCTCAGCGTAAAGTTTAGCTGCCTTGGTTTGGTTGATCTTTTCGATACCCGAAACGCCGCCCTTCGCCTCCAGCCATTCAAGCACCAGATTGAGGAGGTATACCGGATATACCGGGGGAGTGTTGTACATGGCATTGGCATGGTTGCCGTAGCGGAGGAAGTGAGGCACACCCTCAGTTTTCGCTTTGGCGAGGAAGTCTTTCCGGATAATCACGATCGTAACGCCCGCCGGGCCAGCGTTTTTTTGGGCTCCGGCGTAAATGATTCCGTAACGCTTGATATCCAGGGGCCGCGAAAG
>PWZW01000150.1 GCA_003567255.1 Puniceicoccaceae bacterium
ATTGGCGCTGCCGTAGTCACCAAAGAAAAAGTCCAAAGCACGCTCGATGATTTAGTCGAGAAAGGGAAGCTAAGCTCCGAGGAAGCTCAGGAGCTTGGGCAAAAGATTCTTTCCGAGGGAGAGAAAGAGACGGAGAAGGCCAAAGCGGAGGCCAATCGTTTCTTCAGCGACCTTCTGAGACGCGCCTCCATTGTCACCCGGGAAGACTACGACGCCCTGGAGGCGCGCGTTCGGGACCTTGAGGGGCGTTGGAACCGGGAGTTCCCCAACGTGGATAAGCCCGCCGAGTGAGTCGGCGCCCGTCCGACCGGTCATTTCCCAAGCCACCTGCGCTAACCCAGGGCTGGGAGCGGCGCTCGCTCTATCCAGAGATCCTCGATAGTCTGGATCCATCGCATCCTGAGGCCGCGCGTTCACGGCGGGATCTGAGGATCATCAATCGTTTTATGGGCGCTCAGCGCTGGTTCAGGCGTTGCCTGCAGCGCATCGCACCGGAGGAGCGCACGGTGCACGAAATTGGGGCGGGAGATGGTCATTTGGCTAGCACAACCGCGCAACAAATCAGCCTCGCGCGGTGGACAGGCTTTGACCTCGTATCACCACCGGGCGATTGGCCCGCATCGTGGGGTTGGCATACGGGTGATTGTCTTCAAAGCGGGCACCTCTGCGAAGCACCGGTTTTGGTCGCCAACTTGGTTTTGCACCATTTTAACGATTCGCTTTTGGAGGCCCTCGGAAAACGGATTGAAAATGGCTCCGTGCGTTACCTGATCTTCAACGAACCGGCCCGCGACCGAAGGTATGTCCAGACCCTGCGACTGGGTCGGTTAATCGGTTTCTCCCCCGTGACCCTGCACGACGGGACCGTCAGCATCGCCGCGGGTTTTCAGGGCGACGAACTCGCCCAGACCCTTGGTTTATCAAAGCAAGCTTGGGATTGGACCTATCAGTTGCCTTTCGGCGGTGCCTACCGCATGTTTGCGCGTCGACTATGAGTGCATTCGTCCAAAACAATTCCGTTACCATCGTCGGAGGCGGCTTGGCGGGCTTGGGCTTGGGCATCGGCCTGGCACGCGAGGGCGTTAAGGTCGATCTGCATGAGGCAGGTGCCCTGCCGAGGCATCGGGTGTGTGGGGAGTTTCTTTGTGGGCGTGGACGCGAGGCCCTGGCAGCGCTTGGAGCTGAACATATTTTGGACGACGCAGCGGCGCATCCTTCCGTCGCCTGGTACCGTTTTCAAAACCGGATTCTTGAGCAAGCCCTACCCGCTCCTGCCTGGGGACTATCGCGCTTCGCCATGGACGAACGTTTGGCCGAGCTCTTCACATCCCTTAAGGGTACCCTCCACTTGCGCTCCCGCTTTCCGAACAAGCTCCAATCGAGCAATAAAGCCGGACTGATCTGGTGTACCGGCAGGCGCTTGGATCGGGAAAGCCAATGGATCGGACTCAAGGCGCACGCGCGCTCCTTAGCCACCTCCGCCCCTTTGGAAATTCACCTTGGTAACCAAGCCTATGTCGGCTTATCCGCGGTCGAGGATGGGCGGACCAATGTATGCGCACTCTTTCGTAAACGCCCCGGAGTGAAGGCATCGAAGGGGGACCTATTGGAGGCGTACCTTCGTGCCAGCGGCTTGGACGCGGTCGCCGAACGCTTTAAGGATGGTTCGCCCGATCAGGCAAGCCATTGCGGGGTTGCGGGTATTGGGTTTCACTCTCAGAGAGCAGATGCGACGCAGGCTCGCCTGGGCGACTTTTTTCAGCTGATCCCCCCCTTCACCGGAAACGGAATGTCCATTGCCCTGGAGAGTGCGGTGCTCGCGGTCGAGCCGATGCTTGCCTACGCCCGAGGCGAGGCAGACTGGCCAGAGGTTTGTTCGGCCGTCGAGGCACGTAACCAAAAAAACTTTGGTTGGCGATTACGCGCGGCCAATGCGCTTCACCCTTTGATCCTTAACCCACTCGGCCAGGGGGTACTCAGCAGTTTGGTGAAAAGCCGGATGCTTCCCTTCAATCTCCTTTACCGCGCCACGCACTAAATATTTATCATGTATCTCAAAGCCATTGCCAATGCCGTCCCCGAAGCGGCTTACACCCAAAAAGATTGCTGGGACATTCTCGTGGGATCCGGAGAGCTGGAGAAGCTAAAGCCGCGCTCAGTGCAAATTCTCCAAAAAATTCTGAACAGTGATCAGTCGAGTATCCAAAAAAGGCATTTCGCCATGCCCGACATGGATCACATCTTCGACTTGGATGCGGAAGCACTCAACCGCGGCTTCGAGCGCGAGGCCCCAAAGCTTTCCGAACAAGCCCTGCAATCCGCCCTCGACCAAGCAGGCCTCTCGGCGCAGGAGATTGATGCTTTGTTTGTCTGTACCTGCAGCGGTTACTTATGCCCCGGGGTGAGCAGCTATGTGGCGGAGCACTTCGGGATGAAACCTTCGACCGCACTGCAAGACCTTGTCGGACTGGGCTGTGGTGCCGCCATTCCCACCCTGCGCAGCGCGGCAAATTTCATTGCCGGAAATCCGACGGCGACCGTTGCCTGCATCGCCGTCGAAGTGTGCTCCGCGGCGTTCTTCCTGGATGATAATCCGGGAGTCTTGATTAGCCTCTGCCTTTTTGGTGACGGTGCCTCCGCTTCGATTTGGGGCGGTGATATTGGAAGCGCATCCAGCGCTTACCGTGTTCGTAATTTTGATACGGAGCATCGTCCCGAATCACGGGAGGCGCTTCGCTTTCGCAATAGCGGGGGTAAACTGCGCAACCAGCTGCACAAAAGCGTCCCCGCAGTTGCGGCTTCGGCCGTGCATACCCTATGGGAGCGCGCAGGGGTGGAAGACTACTCGAAAATCGTTACTCACACCGGTGGAAGAGATGTGCTCGACGCACTGGC
>PWZW01000118.1 GCA_003567255.1 Puniceicoccaceae bacterium
CGCATTGATCTGCAGCGGCAGATCCTTGCTTACGTTCTGGACCAACTCATGCTGTCAAATCCGAGAGAGATCACCGCAGTGCGGCGTGAGTTGATAGAAGTCCCCACGCAAACCAGAGGCACCGGTCGAACCCAAACGAGAGGGGGTGCTTCATCGGGAGACCGTTTTACTATAAATGATGCCTTGTCCGCGCGGGTTCCGGGTGCGATAGACACACTTGCCTTTCGAATAACCTTTGTCGGATATACCGAAGTTTTGCGGACTTTCCTTAATAATCTGGCAACCTTCGATATGCCCGTGGTGGTACGAAGTGTGGAGGTTCAGAGACGTACTCAGACCGAGCGCCCCTCCCGTGCCCGAGGAGGTGATAACACATTTGATGCCTTGTTTGGGGGAGAGCAAGCCACCGTTCGCGGCGGTCAAGGCACCCTCGAAACAGGATCAACGCAACGCCCGGTCATTGAAGACAACGAGTCTGAGTACACTGTTACCCTGGAATACATCGAAGTGACGCTGCCGGATGGGAACTCACAGTAAGTAATTTGCGCAAAGCCCTAGAATGAAAAAATTTTACGACAAAATCCTCCTGCTTGTTGCGCTCCTGGCCCTCGTTGTTGGCGGAGTTTATTATATCTTGAACGCTAGCTATTCGGTCGAAGTGGTGGAACCCTCACCCAGCGGCGATTCCTACCGAGCGACCGAGTTTGATCCGAGCATTGAATTTGAGGGAAACTGGCCTCGTCCCGAGCCACAGTCGTCCACTTGGATCTATGACGTCTTTACCCCGCCAAAGATCTACATCGATCCAAATACTGGGTTGTTCTCGATTGAACCAATTGATCCGGATAGCGATGAGGAGGTACCTTTTGGGATTTACCTGACAAAGTTGGAAAGAGACCTCTACCGCTTCCAGTTTGAAGGATATGTTGAAACCGATGCGGACAACCCTTCGGCAAGTATTATTTACGTATTTGATACGGAGGAAAGCCGCCAAATCAGTGCGCGTAAGGGAAATGTGTACGAGGACTCCGGATTTGAGATTCTTGATTTCACGATTAGGCGCCAAACAGACGACACCGGAGGCATCTCTCGTGTGGCAACGGTAGTGCTGCGCGATTTGAGGGAAGACGAAGAAATCACAATCCGTCAGGGAGAGATCATTTTCGAAGATAGCCTGACGATTGGATTCGCTTCAAACCAGCATCCTGAATTCAGCGCAGAAGTCCAAAACATTGGGGATTCTTTCGAAAATCCGAGTGGTCGTTTCACAATTGAAAATATTAGTCTTGAAAATCAGACGGTGACCGTTGAAAAAGTGATTGCAGGCGAAGAAGCAGAGCCTGAGCGTCGCATCCTTTCTCTCCGAAGTGGATCACTCCCTGATACTGAACCAAGCGAAGATCCATCCTCTACCGAAGATTCCACATCCTCACCGTCAACCACCGACTCAGACGGTACCTTTTTTGACGACCTTTTTTAAAATAGCCTCAAACAAAATTTAGAATGTTTCCCAAAAAGTATATGAAAAACTACCTCCCCAACCATTTACGCATCCTTCCGCTGCTCTTGTGTGGAGCTATCGGGGTGTCGTTTGCTCTTCCTTTAACTGTTGCTCAGGCAGACACTACATCAGAAAAGATTCGCCTAATGGCGGATGCTTTGAGGGCTCGAGATTCTGGAGACTTAAGCACAGCCCAGGAAAACGCAGAGGCACTCGTCAGGCTCGCTCCTGATAATGAGAATGCACAGCGTCTGCTGGTTTCGATCAATAACGAAATCGAACGGCGAGGAGAAGGTGGACAAGTGTTCGGCCAGGTCTCTGATAGGGATCTTGAACGCGCCACCGCACCCAGGACGGCTGCGGCGACTGCCGCTGATATGGGCGTCTTATCCACTTTGGAGGCGGAGCAAGCTGAAAAAATTGAGGCTGCGCGTCGAGTGGCCGCTGATGCTCGCACACTTGCAGACCTTAGAGCCTATGAAGATGCGAACGCCTTGATTAATGAAGCGCGTGAAAGTCTTGATTCCAATGTCGCGACTGCGCCGGTCTTGGCCCAGCTAGATGATTCGGCGGCCTATGTATTGCTTGCCAACGCACGCGAACTTGCGGCTCAGGGAAACTCCGCAGAAGCGGCCAGCCTTCTGGCAGACTTCCGGCAGGCAGGTGGGGGTGAGCGCGAGTCACAACAAGTAATGCGATCCATCATCACCGAAAGCAGGGACCCTGGTAACTATGTAATTGAGGACGTAAGCCCCGAGTTCGCCGAAATCGAACGGGAAACCTCAGAGTTAATCGGCCAAGGGCGTCGTCAATTTCTGGAGGGGGACTATGAAGGAGCGATTCGCACATTCCAGGACGTAGAGGCACGGTCCCCAAATAATGCTGAAGCTAAGCTTTTTCAACAGCGCCTTGCTGAGCTGGTGGGTGAAGTGCACCAACAAAATCGCTACAAAACACGCGAGCAAATGTTGGCTGAAGTTAACCAAGCATGGGACCGCCCGAAGGTTTTCGACATTGACCGCCGCGCCGACGTGTCCGACCTGCGTGATCAGACAATTCTTGAAAAGCTTCGCTCTATAACCATCCCCCGGGTCAATTTCCAGGGTATGGAACTCACCCGGGTGATTGAAACGTTATCTGAAATTTCGGTTGATCGTGATCCGGACGGTGTTGGCGTGAACATCATTCCGCTCTTTGACTCAAATGCGAATAATCCCCGTGTGAACATTAACGTCCGCAATCTTTCTCTCGACGAGATTTTGACCTTCATTACGCAGCAAGTTAATTTTGCGTATGATGTTGGTTCAAGCGCGGTTACCATTACAACCTCTGACCGTCAGGGTGAGCGTTCCGACCTCCTGACCGATTTCTTTCCAATTAC
>PWZW01000161.1 GCA_003567255.1 Puniceicoccaceae bacterium
AGTCCCCGGGTACAATGAGGAGAAAACCTACGAGGTACGCTTCTTCGTGCCGGGTAATTTGGTCAGCAACCTCGACTTCGTGGAATCCATCTTTGGTAACGGGGGCGACCCGGTACTCCCGGAGAACGACGCGGCCCTCGATCCAGAGCACTGGACCGGTACCAGCGGCTGCGTCATCCTTGCGCCACACTTGGTCGGGGTTAAGAAGAAAGCACTCGGGCTTCCCAATGTTAAAGACGCGACCGAACGCCAAAAACGCGACGGCATGTGCTGGGAGGATCCAGAAGAAATCTACAATGACGGCGGCGCTTTCAAGATCACCTGCCGCGATACTTCCGGTGTGGTCGTCACCGCAATCGCAGACAACTACTTCGGCTACTGCAAGAAAGAGGTAAAAACACAGATCGGCTACTCAGCCAACCTTTGCGGCCTTGCCGAGGAGGAGCACGCTGGTGGGACACTTGCTTTCACCGGCGCAGACTTGGGCGAAGACTTCCAGCACAGCCGCTTTCATAAACCTGTGGATCATAAGTTCGAGGATGTCGCGGCAAAGTATCCAAATCAGATTTCCATCCAGCCGGAAGGCTACGGCATCGACCGAAACTATCCAGACATCATCTACCTTCCCGAGGATGCACGCATTTCGCTCAATGACCAACGCATTTCCTGGACCCAAAAAAATGCCGAAAAAGCCATCAAACTTCTTCCAAGCCGTACTTATGTCTACCCCTCTGGATATAAGGTAGAAATGCGTAAACCCGCAGAAGGCCGTCGCTGGCGCTTGGCTGGCTACACCGCAGAGGGCATCATGCTGCATAAACCCTGTACGGTTTCCGGGGGTGGGAAATCAGAGATTTCCAAGCCTATATCCGATGCCATCATCTCCGGCCCGGTTTTTGTAAACGACTTTAAGGCCGATTTTGATTTTGCCGAAAAAATAATCTACAAATCCTATGGTGATCGCTTTAAAGAGGGGCACCGCGGCAAGAAGGATGGCCGCCCCCTGCTGAGCAAAGACCGCTCCCTCGGCTCTGTGGTTAAACTCCTGACGCCTTCTCAAATCGAGTTTAACGATGAGTATAACGCCTGGCTGGAAACCATCCCGCAACACGTCAAAGACCTCGTCTTAATTATAAAGCGTTTTTACAAACCCGATTGGGGTGACGCGTGGCGAAATCGTTTCAGCGTGGATACGATTAACGGCGTCCCAGGAAACGAGCTCCGCTACCGCGGCCAAAAAATGCTCACCCAATACCTGCGAGTCGGCTACACCGAAGACGGGTCTTGGAGAACATTCGGCCTGCGTAAAGACTACATGCCATCGGTGAAATTTTCCACGGAAGACGATATCTCCGCTTCGCTCGTGGTACCCGTGGATCAAGTTAAGGGACTTCCCGGGCACATCTTCGCTCCATCAGCAAAGTTTATTCATAACTGCGAATACCGCTTCTTCCAGCGTCCCGACGATGCCATTATTCGGGGTTATGATAAGCAGACTGAGATCGACATGAGTAATCGCGGTAATTTCCTCAGTAATTATCAGCCGCTAACCCGCGAGGATGCACTCGACGAAATTGATGATGCGATTCGCTTCGGTCAATACACTGAGCCCATGCGCAAGTTGATAGCTGATTTTGCCAACGCAAAGGAGCCCGCCTTCTATTGCACCAATGCAAATCCCCGAATTGTTGATGGAAAACCTACCAAAAACCCTCGCTACCTGCAGGTGCGGCCCGACCTCAACGACCCTCGCGGACTCTACTTGGCTGAGGTCTCCAGCCGAATGCTGCGCCGCATTCCGGAGGGCGATCCCGTCCTTCGCCCCGTAACAGCTATCCTTCCCGGGCGCCGTAATAATCCGGCCCAACCGGAGGCAGGTGTGGGAGCCCTTTGCATGTATAACCCGATCCATTATCTGGAGTTGCCCGAGTTGTTCATGGAGTACATCGCTAGCATCACCGGCAAATCTCCCTCCACCACTGGGGCCGGTTCCGAGGGCGCTTTGACCAAAGGTCCATTTAATGCCCTCCCTCCAATCTATGACCTGAACAATGCGCTCGTCGCCTACATTTGTACCCAGCATCCGGTCTTTATCACTTCGGCGGGTTATGTTGGTCCTAACTATCGGGTTGATCACGACATAAGCCTGCTCGTGCCTGAAATTTGGGCCCGGATGCGCCCGGAGGAAGTGGACCCCTCCTTCCTCATAAAGGATGGATTCCTGGAGAAAGTTGAAGATTTTGATCACGGGGGCGAAACGATTCGCGCTAGCCGCCTCGGCTATCGCATCACCTCCAGGTTTATCCGGATCTTCGGTGGACGTGTCTTCAACAATCCCACTTCCGTCTTCAACAACGAAATGCTAAAGCCCGAGCTCCAGTCGATGGAGACCTATGTAGCCGGCCTCAAAACCCTTCTCGCCGCGCACAAGGAAGCCGCAGAGCATTACTTTGCAGATGGCTCCATTGAGCTGGCCTGCCCGCCGATCAAAGCACTCCTACACATTATGGTTCACGGTCACTACGAGGGGAAAGATTCCTCAAACCCCGAGATCCGTGGCCTGTTTGATCGCGAAAAAATGCTCAAGAGCGATTGGTATAAGGCCCGTTTGGCAGCCCAACAAAAGGCTGATGCTGCCAGTTTAAAACGCGGCCTTGCCAACCTCGAGGCATTTCTTGAAAAACACACCCACAAGGATGTCGCAGAGCGACTCGACATCAAGGGACGCGCCCAGCGACTCAGTAAAGCACTGGAGCTCATTGAGTCTCCCGAATATCTTAAAAAGCTCAATAACACTATAGGCCGGCAACCAATCTGAGCGATTGCGCTTGAATCAACTTCACCCGTGGCCAGGCACCGTCTCAGGAGACGGTGCCTGGCTTCTTTGATTGAAACTCGACACTTGCGGCGTTTGCCGGGCGAAGGACCCCACGGTTGACTCACTTCCCGATCAAACCCGGACCCGATACACTTTTGAGCATCTTCTTGCAAATTACTGCGTTGATGCCTTTCCTACAGTTTTTCTAATCACTATCGATCCTATGGAAACAGAAACTATCCTTAAAAAGCTGCGTGGAGACATGAACAAAGCAGTCGACTACACGCTTCATGAATTTTCCACAGTACACACCGGAAAAGCAACGCCGGGTATGCTCGACCCAGTCAATGTCCATGCATACGGTAGCTCGGTCAAACTGAAGGAAGTCGCCGCTATCAGCACTCCGGACCACCGCACCATTACCGTGCAACCATGGGATAAGAGTGTCATTCGCGATATCGAAAAAGGAATCATCGAGGCCAATATCGGTTTCAATCCTATCGTGGACGGTGGCCTGATCCGTATACCAATTCCTGAATTGACCGGTGAGCGCCGTCAGGAACTAGTGAAAACCTGCCACTCCATGGCAGAGGATGGACGCATCCGCCTGCGCCAAATTCGGCGTGACGCCAACGATGCACTCAAGGCTGCCGTTAAAGAGGGACTCTCCGAAGACGAGCAAAAAAGAGGTGAAAAAGAAGTACAAAAAATCACCGACCAATTTATTGAGGAAATCAACAAACACCTGGCGACCAAGGAAACTGACCTAACCCGCGTCTAGCTCTCGCCCCTCTCGGCGATGTCTCAAGGTTTTCCAACCACTGCGTATCAATGTCCAATCCGCCACTAGAAAAAGTTAAACGTATCGTCGTCAAGCTGGGGACAGGAGTGCTTACCAGCGGTGTTGGCGTCCTCGACCAAGACCGGATTAACGGCATTTGTTCCGAGGTTGCGGCGCTGCGTGCCAAGGGTATCGAGGTCATCCTCGTCAGCTCCGGTGCCGTTGGCCTGGGAATGGGCCGACTCGGCCTCACCAAGCGCCCAAAGGACCTTGCCAGTCTTCAAGCCTGTGCTGCCATTGGCCAGTGTATCTTGGTCAACACTTGGCAACAGGGCATGACGCCTCACGACCTGAATGTCGCGCAAATCCTCCTTACCCGCGAAGATCTCCGCGCCCGTTCCCGGCACGATGCCGTGCTCCGCACGATTGAAAGACTTCTAGCCACCGGGAGCATACCCGTGGTTAACGAAAACGATACGGTCAGCGCTGAAGAGATAAAATTCGGAGACAATGATACCCTGTCCGCACAACTTGCCAGTGTATCTCGCGCTGAACTTCTTTGTATCCTGTCAACCATTGAGGGACTCCTCGATATGAAAGGCTCCGGAAAGGTCGTTTCCCACGTTGCGAAAATTACTCCCGAAATTGAGGCCATGGCCAGCGGAACCACCTCCCCCACCGCAGTGGGTGGTATGGTGAGCAAACTTTCCGCTGCCAAAATCGCCGTCCGTGCCGGGTGCGCCGTCATTATCGCGAGCGGTCGGGACCCTTCCATCGTTCGTCGGCTCATCGGAAATTCGGGTGAGGGTACTTACTTCGCACCGCGAGCCGTCCCCATCCAGTCGAAACGTCGGTGGCTTGCTTTGCAGGATCGGGCAAAGGGACAAATCCAGGTGGATCCAGGTGCGGAACGTGTCCTGATTAACTCAGGAAGAAGCCTCCTCCCTGCGGGAATCGAAGCCATAAAGACCGAATTTCTCAAGGGAGACGTCATTCAAATCAGTAATCGTGAAGGCAAGATCTTCGCGCGTGGTATCGCTGAACAGGATTCCACCACCATGCGTAATGCACAAAACGAAACCAAAGACACCAGCCAGCCCAAGAAACGTCAAAAATGCGCTGTCCATAGAGATAATCTAGTGCTCCTGGAGGGAAAACCACAGCCAAGTCCGTTCATCTAAATTATGGATTCCGCTTATGCCGACGGCCTTCTGCCTCCCATTGATTTTGCTTCCGCGCTCAACGAAGAGCAACTGGCGGCAGTCACCGCTGAGCCAGGGCCTGCGCTGATTCTCGCTGGTGCCGGTTCCGGGAAAACCCGCACCCTTACCTACCGTGTTGCCTATCTGCTGCATAAGGGAGTCCGCCCTCAGAATATTCTTTTACTGACGTTCACCAACAAAGCCGCGCGGGAAATGCTGGACCGCGTGGAAGATCTGACCGGCGTATCGCGCCGATATTTTTGGGGCGGTACCTTTCATAGTGTGGGTCAACGAATCCTTCGCCAGCATGGCGAAACCATAGGCTTAAAGCGTAACTTTAACATCCTCGACGAAGGCGAAGCCGAAGGAATTCTCAAGGAAGCCATCCAGCAGATAGACCCGAAATTTCTTAAATCAAAAGACAATCCCAAGGCAAAGCTCATTCACAACCTAATCAGCTACGCCCGGAATACTTGTCGCCTCGTCGCCGATGAGGCCAAAGACCGCTTTCTCCACAGCCCCACAGTCGCTGAGCGCATTGCCGAATTCTACGAGCGCTACCGGGAGCTAAAGCTTGAGCAACAGGTCTCCGACTACGACGACTTGCTTGAATATTTATTACAACTCCTCCAACAAAATGCCGAGGTCAGAGACGCTTACCAAAACCTCTTCCGCCACATTCTCGTAGACGAGTATCAAGACACCAACCAACTGCAATCGAGGATTATTGATGCACTCTCGGGCCAGTATAAACAGGTTATGGCGGTGGGCGACGACGCTCAGTGCATCTACACTTGGCGGGGTGCCGACTTCGAAAATATCATGAGCTTTACCGACCGGTACGAGGGCGCATGTATCCATAAAATTGAAACGAACTACCGCAGTAGCCCGGAAATCCTGAATTTCGCAAACGCCGTCCTTAACGCACAACCCTACGGCATGGGCTTCAATAAGGAGCTCCGCGCAGTCCGCCCATCGGATCAACGTCCCTATTTTGTCCCAGTCATGGATGCCTCGCAGCAGGCTCAATTCATCATAACCCGAGTACGCGGACTCCTTGAGGAGGGGCGCGACCTCAAAGACATCGCTGTACTCTATCGCGCCCATTACCATGCCATGGAACTCCAGATGGAGCTCACTCGCAGCGGCATAGATTTTGAAATTACCAGTGGCGTCCGTTTTTTTGAACAGGCGCACATACGCGATCTCGCAGCACACCTGCGCTTGGTGTCAAATCCCGCAGATGTATCCGCATTCAGTCGGCTCGCGGCCCTGCTCCCACGGGTGGGTCCCAAAACCGCCTCTCGCCTACACCGACTCGCCGAAGTCACTGCGCAAAAGGAAAACATCTCCTTTTTTGAGGCCCTGTCCTCCGAAACCATTGCTAAAAAGGTTCCCAAAGACGCCATCGATGATTGGACTGATCTGACTGCAACACTCCTTGAAGTCGACCAGGCGAAAGCAAGCGAAAATGCCAGTGAATTAGTTAAACTGGCTATTGACGGATGGTACGGCACTTATATCCGTCACGTGTACCAGAACTACCAAGACCGCGAGGACGACCTCCTTAGCCTTGTTTCCTTTGCCGCCCCCTACGATACCTTAACCGAATTCCTGGCTCAGCTCGTTTTGCTGGCCTCCGAGACTGCCCAGCGGACTGACGAGGAGAAGAGGCACAGCATGCGGCTCACAACGATTCACCAATCCAAAGGCCTCGAATTCCCCATTGTCTTCGTCTTGGGTCTCGCAGACGGCCTGTTTCCCCTCCGCCGAACGATCGAAGATGGAAACATTGAAGAAGAACGGAGGCTTTTTTACGTCTCCGTCACGCGTGCTGAAGACGAACTTTACCTCATGTATCCTTTGATCAGCACTCAGGGTGGTGGTGCGATGCGGATGAAAATGAGCCGTTTTATGGGTGAGGTTTCCCCCACCCACTACGAAGTACTTCGTACCAACCGTCCAGCTTGGTAAACGTCGTAAGCATCCTCATCCATTTTCTCGCCTTCCCGAGATTGAACAAAGCCCGCAAAGGATTCCGTCTCCCAGATGCCGAATCGGCCGTTTGCGCCCACTCGGCGTTCGACCCAAGCGAGCATCGCTCAGTACCTTGCGGAGAAACAATTCCGAGCCCAAAGCTTTACTCATGGAGAAAAAGCGCAGCCTGCAGCCAAGGCGTGAGGCCGCGGAAAGCTGTCCACGACCTGCCAAAGCTTTAGCCCCACTCTCCTTGGAAAAAGTTGTTTCGTTTACGTCCCTGAGGTTGCGTTGGCTAAGTAAAACGCTGCGGTAGCCCTCCAGCGCAGCACGTGAATCACCATCCTCTATGAATACCCCCATCAGCCGCCTTAAGCCACTCAGCGCCCGCGAATGACCTACCAGCGCCTCCGTGTATCCACAAAAACGATAGTCTTTTGGATCTTTAACTATGCCAGCCCGCACCGGGTTGAGGTCAATGTACGCAGCCATCGTCTGCAACACATGCCGCCGCCCCTCCACCAACACGCTTTTGAAGCGCTCTGCCCACACCGCGCCAAAACTATCGTGCGTTCGATTGTACCACACACTGAATCGCTGCTTCAGTGTTTTGATAAAAATGGAGAGATCGCCCATGCGCCCCAGCAACCATTCCCTCAAGGCCTCAGCCCGCGCATCATCAGCCTCTAAATGCAGTGCCAGATCATTGGACCGAAGATTCAGTCGCTTATGCCCTTTTGGATAAAGCACAGCGAAACGTCGGACCAATTCGGCATCATCGATTTCCTGTTCTGGCACGACTTCCACAAGGAGATGGAAGTGGTTATGCATCACACAGTACGTCAAAATTTTCAGGCCTGAAAAATCCGCGACTCTCCAGAGCATCTTCCGAAAAACCTCCTGCGCCCCTCGGTCTAAAAAATGCCGCCCCTGCACCGTCCGGCTCATGCAGTGGTAAATCCCTCCCTCGCTTTTTATGATTCGCTTCATGATTTCAAGACATCAAACCATCACACCCTTGTCAATTTTTGTCTGACAAAATTATTGGCACTTTGTTTTTACATTTCTTGAATTGAGCAAAACAGATTCATTGCCTGTTTTCATTGAGATGCGGATCGCACTAGTCACCGAAACCTTTCCCCCGGAGGTCAATGGCGTGGCTATGACCAACGAGCGATTGCTGCAGGGTTTAGTAGAGCGAGGTCATGAACTTCTGCTAATCAAACCCAAAAATCCACTCGATGCGTTGAATCATCAACCCCAGTCCTTTGCCCTGACGACGGTGCCGGGGATTCCTGTCCCCCGCTACCCCGGCCTGCGTATGGGTTGGCCCCTGTTCGGCGCCTTGAAGCGACGATTGCGTGCGTTTGAACCAGACGTGGTTCACATTGCAACAGAGGGTCCTTTGGGCTTGTTTGCGCTGCGTGCTGCGCGATCCTTCGGGTGTGCGGTGACTTCCACGTTCCACACCAACTTTCAGGATTATTGCAAGGACTACGGGGCTGGTTTTTTATCGCAAACAACCCTCGCCTACCTCCGCTGGTTCCATAATCAATGCGCCCTGACCACGGTGCCGGATGCTACGTTGATCCATCGCTTGTCCGCTGCCGGTTTTGAGCGACTGGAGCTTCTCAAAAGAGGTGCCGACACCAAGCTTTTTTCGCCCGAACGACGCGACCCCTCACTCAGAAACAACTGGGGAGTGCCTTCGGATCAACCAATCTGTTTGTATGTCGGTCGCGTTGCCGCAGAAAAAGACATACCCTTGTCCATTAAGGCATGGAGGGCTTTCAAAACAAAATGTTCGGATTCCAAGATGGTGGTGGTTGGGGATGGTCCCGAACTCAGGCGCCTGAAGAGGGCGCATCCGGATGTGCACTTCACTGGCATGAAGTACGGCGAAGATCTGGCCGCTCACTATGCCTCCGCGGACTTATTCTTTTTTGCCAGCACCAGCGAGACCTTTGGCAATGTTATCTTGGAGGCTATGGCGAGTGGTTTAGCCGTGGTTACTTATGATTATGCCGCTGGCAGGCAGTTTATTGAGAACAATAGCAATGGCATTCTTGTCGAAGTGGGAAAAGACGAAGCTTTCTGCAACGCTGCGACCGATTTAGCTACGCGGGTAAAGCACCTGACGCCTATGCGCACGGCGGCTCGAAGCACGGCGATGGCGCATCCTTGGTCGGAAATTATTGATCATTTTGAGGGGCTTATCCTTGCCGCTGCGGGGGGTAAAAAATAAGCTTTTGCCTCGCATTTTCTGGTGTATCCGACAGGGTATGGGCATGGTGCGCTTTCCAAGGCTGAAATTATCAATCATCAAAACCCTCTTTTGCGTCTTTTTGGTAAGTAGTTCTGCGTTGGCTTTGGTTAAAGCGAATGCTGACATGAGCGAACGTTTGGATGCAGCCTATCGGCTGATTGACCAAGGAGCGACTGAAGAAGCTTTAGCGCTCTTTTCAGCGGCGTTTGAAGCGGATGAAACTTCTTTGCCTGCGCTGATGGGAATGGGCGAAATATGGTTCACTGCGGGCGACTTCAAACAGGCTTTTAAGGTCTACGATATGGTGGTACAGGCTCATCCAAACCAAATAGTTGCCTGGAATCGAAGAGGAATCTCTGCGCTAAACCTTGAGAAGTACGGTGTCGCGTTGGAGTCCCTGAGCCGAGCCGTCCAAGATCAACCGATGAATGGATTTTTTTACGAATCGCTGGCTTGGGCTCATTTTTGTGTGGGAGACATGGAGTCAGCCGTCAAGGAAGCCCGCACATCGGCCCTGATGTATCAGCGAGAAGGCAAGTTCAGCCTTTATCCCCTGCTGATTAGCTATTTTGGCTACGTCACGTTGGATGATAAGCCTCGGGCAGTCACCTCTCTTAATTTCGCCAGAAGAAGCGCGCGGGAAGCTATGTGGCCCTTTCCGGTGTTGGAATTTTTAGAAGGCCGACTTACTGGAAATGATTTATTAGCGAGCGTATCCAACAAACAAGAAGAGACGGAAGCTCGCGTTTATCTGGGGATGCAACTGAAGCAAGAGGGGCGTTCGGAGGCAGCCAAGCTTCAGCTTGATTGGGTAGCTCGCCATGGGGATAGGGGCGTCTTTGAATACACCCTTGCGCGGTCAATCAACGCGCGCTTCCACGAGAAAAAAATGGGAAGCCTGTGACTTAGGAGTATGGCTTGGGTTTATCACCCACATAGATCACATAAGCAGCCCGTTTTGCATTAGCGTAAAGCTTTGCAGGCAGCCCTTGGGCCTCGAAACCGACGGAACGCAAGCGTCCTTCAAAGGAGGGTTCTGGACTCGCCGACCAAATAGCCAAGCGTCCACCGGGCTTTAACTTATTGGCCATGGTTAATAAACCCCGGTGTCCATAAAGGCGCCGGTTTCCGGAACCACCAATCGGCGTCGGCCCGTTGTCAACGTCCATCAAAATCGCATCGTAATAGTTCGCTGGCGCCTTGAGTATCCGGGTAAAGACATCGCCCAAAACAACCGAAACTCTGGAGTCTTCCAAAAGCCTACCGTTCAAGTTTTTCATGTATGAACGGTTCCACTCGACAACCTCTTCCATAAGTTCCCCCACCTCAATATTCGTCTGGGGGCCGGCATGGTCCAAAACTGCCTTGAGGGTAAACCCGAGACCCATGCCGCCGATAAGCACGCGGCTGGGTTTGTCTTTTTCAATCAGGTTTTTTGCAAGGTCCCCGAGCATGAGTTCGGAATAGCTCGTTGAGGAGTGCATGAGGTCTTGGCCATCGAGACGGATGCAGTAAGTTCCGTCATGTTCGTGCAGGGAAAGTTTTTCCCCGGAAGGCGTCCGGGTTTCCGCTAGATTGTGATAAGGCTTCATAATTCAAAGAGTCGCGCGGCCCTTCACTTACCCCACCCACCCGCTTGCGCGATCGCCTGGAATTCTGACTTACTGACTGGAGTAATTGACAATCGATTTCCCTTTTGGAGAACCCGCATATCTTTAAGCTCTGGCATTTCCTTCATTTCCTGAAGGCTGACCATGCGTTCAAAAGTTCCGACATATGCAACATCGACGAGAATCCATCGAGGCTTGTCCTGAGAGCTCTTGGGGTCGAAATAATTGGAGTTTTCATCGAATTGCGTAGGATCCGGGTAAGGCTGGCTGGCGACTTGGGCGATACCCACAATCCCGGGAGGATTGCAGTTTGAATGGTAAAAAAGCACTTGATCCCCAAGCTGCATGGTATCCCGCATCATATTTCTGGCTTGATAATTTCGAACGCCATCCCAGGGCTCCCGTTGTTTAGGTCGCTCGCTCAAGTCTTTAATCGAAAAGACGTCCGGCTCGGACTTCATTAACCAAAATTGTTCAGCCATGGTATAAAATGGAAATAATTAACAAACGAATCTCCCGGTGCTTGGACGGCTAAGCACATCTACCGGGAACAGAGCAACGGACTTAAGACAAGCCAAGTTTTTCGCGGCCGGCATCTGAAATCATATGAGGGGTCCAGGCTGGTTCCCAAACAATATCCACTTTTGCCTCAGCAACTTGCGGAAGTGCCTCGATCCGTCCTTTAGCGTCCTCTGCAATAACAGGCCCCATACCACAGCCCTGAGCCGTTAGCGTCATTTTAACTCCGACGGCTTGTTTGCCCTCTTCCTCCGCCGCGCTGATTGAGAGGTCATAAATAAGCCCGAGATCGACAATGTTAACCGGAATTTCGGGGTCGAAACAGCCCCGGAGGGCTTCCCAAACCATTTCCTCTGACAAAGGACCCTCACTTGCGTGAGAAACTGCGCTGCTGTCTGAGGCGTTCAGCTGTTCAGCCACATCGTCACCCAATGCATCAAAATGCTCAGCGGTGACACGGAAAAGGCCCCTATCGGTTCTGAGCGTTACGGTACCTCCAAGCGCCTGAGATATGTAGGCACGCGTTCCTTGGCTAAGTGTGGTGGGATCTCCCGCCGGAATGATCGTGACAGGAATATCTCTCGAAAGAATGAGTTCATCTGAAGACTGCATGTAAGCAACCTTCATTGGATTAAGCGGTCTGTCAATTAAGACGCAGTGCGCATTTACCTTGGCAGACTACGGACTTTACTGCATTATTTGCACTTCAGTTTTACTATTAATTCTCCCCGTTTGTTCCCATGCACCCTTTAATTTCGCACTTATCAATATGCGCGGCGGCCTTTGTTTTTCTCTCATTAACGCTCTTTGGTGAGAGTTTAAGCGAAGACGAGCAGGCCCTGCTCGCAAACCGAGCCCAACTCACAGGATTGATGACAGCGGCCGAAAGTGTTGCCTACGCAAGGGCAGAAAGTATGTTGAGAGAGGGGGAGAGGGATATCCAAAGTGGTAACTTTTTGAACCAATCCGAAGCCACCTTGATGAATCCCAATCGAAATGTGGCGGAGGATCGTCGGCGTGCGGAAGCGCTCATCTCCGACGGCAAAGCAAAGGTTACCGAGGGCCAGAATAGAATCCTTTCAATTTTAAAAGCAGTCCAAGAACGCAACGAAAGCGAAGTGCGTGCGCTTACCAAGGAGAGGCGGTTGGAAATACCCGAGGTAGCGCTTGAAGCATTTTTAGACGCTCAACTCGGGGCATTGGCAGAGCGCATCCAAAGCGCAGGTATCGATCAGATCTATTTTAATACGGCGGTAGTCCACCACGGGGGCGAAGCATTCGCGCACATGGGATTGCGGGACCGCCTACACGAAGCATTCAAACTCCACAACGAGGAACACCTGGATGTGCAAAGCATCGCGCGCGTTGAACTAGACCTTGATTACAGCGATAACGGCATTCACCCGAGGCTCCACATTGACGGACGCACCGGGGAGAACGCGGCCTTACTGGCGATCGAACTTTTTGATCGGGGCACTCAAGCACCCATCCTTTCAATCCGCGCGTTTGGGATAGATAGTTGGACTACGCTGGCGGAGAGCATCGCGGTACTAAGCGA
>PWZW01000240.1 GCA_003567255.1 Puniceicoccaceae bacterium
ATCTCGACGGCGGCATCCGGTTTATGGGACCGGTCGAATCGATGGCCGTGCAGCGCGAACTCGGCTCCGACATCGCCATGCTGTTCGACGAATGCATTCCCTATCCCGCCGACAAAGCCTATGCGGAGCAGGCCGTGGGACGCACCCTCCGCTGGGCAAAAGTGTGCCGCGAACAGCCCCGGTCTCCGGGTCAACTTCAGTTCGCCATTGTGCAGGGCGGAGAATATCCCGATTTGCGCGACCACTGCGCGGAAGAACTGGTGGGCATGGGCTTCGATGGATACGCCATCGGCGGCGTGAGTGTGGGTGAGCCCGACGAGCTGATCCTGCCCGGTGTGGAAGCCTCCGTCGGCCGCCTCCCCGAAAACCGGGCGCGCTATTTAATGGGCGTCGGACTGCTCGACCAAATGCTCGAGGCCGTCGCCCGCGGCGTGGACATGTTCGACTGCGTGCTGCCCACCCGCATCGCCCGCAACGGCTCCGCCGTCACCCGCCGCGGACGGTTTCCGATCAAAAACGCCAAGTGGAAAGAAGACCCCCGTCCGCTGGAGGAAGGCTGCATCTGCGTCACCTGCCGCAACTACAGCCGCGCCTACCTGCGCCACCTCCTCAACTGCGGCGAACTGCTGGTGTACCGCCTGCTCAGCCTGCACAACCTCCACTGCATGCAAACCGTAATGGCCGAAGCCCGGCAGGCCATCACTGACGGCACCTTCACCCGCTACCGGCGCGAGTTTCTATCCCAACACCACAAACTCGCCCCCGAAGACTGATCCGCACGCAAACCAGGGTCCGTTTCTCCGTTTTCCGACACCCGGAAAACCGCAAACCCATTTTTCCGACTTTTTAAAGTATGGCGCAGATGAGATCCAGAACTCAATTTAAAGCGACATTCGGCTTACCAAATCCCGCTGCGCGGCATTATGTCAATCCGAATGCGGCTCGGCGCCGCACCCGTTGACCAATTAAATGAAGGTGATGTTTTATCGGTTGAGGCGGCCATTGAATTCGCCCGGGAGGCCGCAAAAGAAGATGCTCGATTTCAGGATATGTCCATCATTTCCGCGACTCTGGCCCTGCCGGCAAAAAGGCCGGCCCTTCTTCCAAATGATCTCCCGGAAGAGACTCGAATGCTATGGGTGATCGAATTTTCCAAGCATTACCCAATTGCTCCAGGAACGCGATTTCTTGCAGAGGTGTCTGATGAGGGCAAAGTATTTCTCAGAACACTGGGAAGTTGAATGTGTGGCGAGTACGGCACGGAGGTTCACTTCGCCTTCTCCATTGACACCCGCTGGCGACCTGAGAACTTCTTCATGATAAGACTTGACCGCATGCCTTTTAGGCATACATTTCAGAATAAATGAGATTTGAATGGAACTCAGATAAAAACGAGCTGTTGAAAGCTAATCGTGGCGTGTCATTTGAAGAAATAGCCACATTGCTTTCCGCCGGTAAGGTTTGGAAGGTGATGAACCATCCGAACCCGGAGACTTACCCAAATCAACGGGTTTTTCTGGTGCCGATTGACAGCTACATATATTTTGTGCCTTTCGTGATCGAAAAAGACGTGATTTTTCTAAAAACCGCTTTCCCCCATCGGAAAGCGACCAAACTGTATTTGAAGGAGAAACAAGATGGACGCTGAAGAACAGATGATTTCCGACGCATTTGACCGGGGAGAAGTGCGTTTGGCCGATCCTGACCCGGAATTGTTGGCACTGCTCAACGAGGCTGGAGAAAACACTTTCCGAAAAGACAAACGGATCAATATCCGTCTCAGTCACCACGATCTGGAGGGGATTCAACGGAAAGCATCCCGGAAAGGAATCCCCTATCAAGCACTGATTTCCGGCTTGATCCATCAGTATGTGGAAGGCGACCTGAAAGAAACAACACCGGTCAACCATTGACTCGTGAGAACGCTTCGCGTCTCCGCTGGAATTATGGTGCTCACTTCGCGCGCCGCAGAACCAGGCTGCTTCACCGCCTTTGCACTGGACTTCCACAGGCTGCGCCTGCTACAGTCCAGCACAAAGGCGGTGAGCGCCATAATTCGCAAATAATATGAAACGCGTATGGCCAATCGTTAAGTGGTGCTTGATCATCTGGGGAATCATTTGTGCTATTGGGGCTATTGGACTTGCAGGTCTGATTGCCTACCGGTTTGGTCCAGGCAATATATCCAAGTCGGACTTTGCTACTCCACATGATGTTCGTTTTGTTCTCAACTGGTGCGAGCTTGGACAAGATCGCACAGAAGAAGTCGTTCACAGCTATCGATCGTCCCGATCATTTACAGGAGACCACTTGGACGCATTTGCTATACGCATAACGCATGTGGACATCCAGGAACTAACAAAGAATGAATGGGGAATGGGCTGGTATCGCGGCGACCAACTTGATGGAGTTCCAAAGGCTGCAGTAGATTTTCTTACTGGATGGCTACACAACGATGAGATTCCATGGTTTTTGACTAGTGAGGAAATTCATTCGGATGAAGTGTATGTATATCCACGAGGGACTTACTTTATCGGATTACGTCCGATATCGACGCAGGTAATTTTTGTAAGACCTCGTGACAGGATGGTCTTCTACATCAGTTGCAAAACATAAAAACGCGAATGCGACGCCGAGGTTCGCTTCGCTCCCTCCTCTGGCTGGTCCGCGCTGCGCGCGAACCAGTCACCAGAGCCGAATGGCGCTAACTTAAGTGAAAATCAACGACAAGAATCCTTGAAAACATGCCCCCGAAGGGGGGTGTGCCCGGCATGGGACGAAACAAGTGAGTTAAAATCTCACCATTGCCAAGAGAGAAAGGAAAATGAAGCAAAAGCCAAGGGTGCCAGAAGAAAGCAGGAAGCGGCCCGGAAGA
>PWZW01000255.1 GCA_003567255.1 Puniceicoccaceae bacterium
ACCGTGCAGGCCATTGCCAAATTCTGGTTTCCCCTCACGGCAGGTCTTCTCCTCCTGCTGGAGCTCGTGCTTGCGCTCGGTCCGGAGTGGTCTCAAAATGAGCAATATAGCTACGGATGGTTCACTCCGTTTCTGTTTCTCTACCTGATTTACAACCGAATCGGCGACGTAAAGCCAAGTCTTGAGCGTGGATCATCCAGTGCCTGGGTAAGGGTCCTTGCCGCGGTTTTACTTTTCACGCTCTTACCGCTCCGCACCATCCTTGAGGGCAATCCGGAGTGGCGTATGGCCCTTTGGGCACACGCCTTCGTTTGCATCGGCGGCCTCTGGCTGCTCATGGTCATCTATGGCGGCGGGAGGCTCTGGCGAGTGCTTTTTCCAGCCTCGCTCTTATTGTTTTTCGCCGTCCCTTGGCCGACAAACCTGGAAAGCACCCTAACCCTCAGCTTAATGAGCGTGGTCACCTCGGTGGTTGTGGAGGGGATGAACTTATTTGGTTTCTACGCCGAAAGGGTGGGAAATCTAATCCGCCTGCGGACGGGATGGGTCGGCGTTGAGGAGGCGTGCAGTGGTGTGCGCAGTCTGCAGTCGACGCTCATGGCGGGATGGTTCTTTGGCGAACTCTTCCGGATGAACGTGGCGGGACGGCTCATCCTGCTCGCGCTTGGGGTGGCGACCTCCTTCCTCCTCAACGTTGTGCGCTCCTACCTACTGACTTACTTCACGCTTCGCGGGGGCGAAGATCTCGTCGGGCTAACCCATGACCCCATGGGGCATTTGATCGCGGGCATTGCCTTTGTTTCCTTATTGGGATGGGCGCTGCTGGTAAAACGCTTTTCCTGGGCCTGTCCGCCACAGGACGCCGCATCGGTAGAAGTTGCCCCGACACTTCCCCACGCGATGCATGTCACCACGCGCAGGCAGTGGATTTTGCCAATTGGCTTGGTGGCCTGGCTTGCTTGTATCCATGTTTTCGCTTGGGCGTGGTACGCCCGGGTGGAAGCGAACCTTTCGTCGCTCCCCCCTGCGGTGCTCCACTGGTCAGCCTATCCGGCGGACATGGATTTCCCCACGATTGCTCCGGCGATTCGCAATCAACTCCGCTACACCGAGGGCACGGAAGCAAAGTGGCGGGACGAACAAAGCGGAATTCACTGGACCGTCTTTTTCTTCTCGTGGGAGGCCGGCGCGATTTCTCCCTTCGTCGGTGTGCACAATCCGGAAAGTTGCCTCCCTGCCTCCGGCTTTGAAAAAGTGAAAACGAATGCGCCATTACAGTTTCCTGTCGGCGGGCGAACCTTTACCCTGGAATCGACCAGTTTCCGCTACTTCGAAACTCCGGTTGAGGTCTTCTACGGCACCTGGAGCAACGCAGAGGGGGGCGCCGACCTCGGACAAATCGGCCTTCGCGAACGCCTGCGGAACACGGCAAGAGGACTGCGCCTAACCGATCGGCAATCCCTTCAGATTGTCCTCCGGGGCGTCGAGTCCCCCGAAGCGGCACACGCCGAGGCAATACGCTTTTTGGAAAAGGCTTTGGGCGTGGCCACAGAATGACGAACCCCACCCGGCTAGGCCCGAAAGAGAGCAAACGCGCGTACGCTTTCGACAATCACCCAAAGCAAAACCACGGCAACTCCCAGGAGGAAAGCGAGCTTCCACCGCCGCCGACGTCGTCTTGGCAGATC
This sequence comes from Puniceicoccaceae bacterium, assembly GCA_003567255.1. Lineage (GTDB taxonomy): Bacteria > Verrucomicrobiota > Verrucomicrobiia > Opitutales > Coraliomargaritaceae > T3Sed10-183. The sequence continues at coordinate 1,689 of PWZW01000255.1, forward strand.
AAAGCGGTTGAATGTGCGCCCGCGCACACTGGTTTGTGAGAGGTAACTACTGAAGTTAAAGCGGATGATCGAGCGCTTGGAGACAGTTTCCGGCAGTTTGAAGGAACCGGAGCGCTGCCGACGCTCGTAACGCCAACGGTAAAAACGATTAAACATGTAAGGCGAAGCAAAAGGACTGGCAAAGCAAAGGAGACGAGGGAGGCTCAGCAAAAAAGGAGGCAGGTTCACTTAGCGTTGACACTTGTATCTTGCCCCCACTTGCCAATATATTCGTCTGCATATCGTAATATAATCAATCTAAAACAGACGCTGTGAACATAACTACGCAAACTTTATCCCTTCTTAAAGGAGATCGTCCCATTGTGGCAATCACTGCCTACGATGCGGTCTCGGCCCGCTACGCAGACGAGGCGGGAGTCGACATGATCTTGGTAGGCGATTCGGTCGGCACGACCCAACTCGGCTACGACTCCACGGTCCCCGTCAAACTCACCGACATGGTTCACCACACCGCCGCCGTCTGCCGCTCCAAGCCAGGGGCGTTGGTCGTCGCGGACATCCCCTTCGGCGTGGCGCACGGGCGCTACAGCGATCTGCTTGCAGCTGCTTGCCAATTAGTTCAAGAAGCCGGGGCAACCGCGGTGAAGATTGAGGGAGGCGCGGACATGGCACCGCGCATCGAGCGGCTGACCCGAGCGGGCATCCCCGTGCTTGGGCACATTGGGCTCCTTCCACAGCAAGTAAATGTGATTGGCGGCTACCGTAAATTCGGTCGCTCGGAGGCAGAAAAAGAGTTGTTAACCAACGATGCGCTCGCTCTGGAAAGCGCCGGCTGCTTTGCCCTCATCGTCGAAATGGTGGAAGGCACCGTAGCGGGGGCCATTGCCTCCCAAGCCACCATTCCCGTGATTGGTATTGGCAGCGGTCCTCACTGCGACGGACAGATTCTGGTTTTCCACGATCTACTCGGCATGAACCCCGAAAAGGTGCCCTCGTTTGTGAAAACGTATGCGCGCATCGGCGATGCCATGCGCGAAGGCATTGCGCAGTACGCCGAGGAAGTCCGGGCCAATAAATTTCCGCTATGAATTGTCTTGTCTTAGGCGCGGGTGCCTGGGGCACGACCATTGCCCTGCATCTCCATCAGTGTGGCCACGCCGTAACGCTTGCCCCAAG
>PWZW01000232.1 GCA_003567255.1 Puniceicoccaceae bacterium
CGGTTCCTTGCCTTTAGTGACCGTGGAGAAGTAGACCAGAGTCTTGCCTTCGTTGTCGTCGATGCACTGGGCGTAGACGTGCTTGTTTGAGAAGTGCACGGTTAGCCGCGGACGCGCGACCGAGCCCTGCACCTTTTTGCGGATACGCCAGCGACGTTTCTGGAGAAGTTGGGATTTTCTTGTAAGTTTCATAGTGCGATTAGGCCGCCTCCTTAAGCGGTTTTCTTACCTTCCTTACGGCGGACGTACTGACCAACGATACGGACACCCTTGCCCTTGTACGGCTCAACCGGGTAGTAGGAATAAATAGTTGCGGTCACCTCACCGACGACTTGTTTATCAGCACCCTCAACCGCGAGCTTGGTGTTTTCTGTCACGGTAACCGTGATGCCCTCGGGGATGTTGAAGTTGATCGGGTGTGAGTAGCCCAAAGCGAGGTTTAAGACTTTTCCGTTAACGGCGGCACGGAACCCGACCCCTTGGATCTCAAGTTCTTTTTTGTACCCGTCAACGACGCCAACCACCATGTTGTTAATGATGGAACGAGCGGTCCCGTACATGGCGCGTGCAATGCGGCTGCGACCCACGGGCGAGACCTTGATCTCATTGCCTTCGAGGGTGATCGCAACGCTGCGGTTAAAAGTTTTTTCCAGCTTACCCTTGGGGCCTTCGACGCGCACGGTTTGACCGTCGACGCTGACTTTAGCCTTTTCTGGAACGCTGATAGGAAGTTTACCAATTCTGCTCATTATATGAAATCTCCTTATTACCAGACCTTGCAGATCAACTCACCACCAACGCCTTGTGCACGGGCATCCCGGGCACGCATCAAGCCTTTGGAAGTGGTTAAAATTGCAACACCGAGTCCACCAAGGACCCGTGGGATGTCGCGATAACCGTAGTAGAGCCGACGACCGGGAGTGCTATGGCGCTCGATTCCGGTAATTGCAGGGGTGTTCCCCACATATTTCAGCTTCATTTGAAGTGATTTAAACCCGCGCTCATCCTGAGCTTCCTTAACGTCGGCCAAATAACCCTCTTCCTTGAGGATCACTGCCAGATCGTAGCGAAGCTTGGAGTAGCTCGCCTGGCAAGTTGCCTTTTGGGCGGCGCTACTGTTGCGAATGTGGGTGAGAAAATCTCCGATTGTGTCGTGGACTGCCATTGTCGTATGTCTTTCTTAAAATGGGTTTCCAGCAATTACCAAGAGGACTTAGTCACTCCGGGAATCTTGCCGCTACTGGCAAGCTCCCGGAAGGTAATCCGAGAGAGGCCAAATTTACGAATGTATGCGCGGGGCCGACCCGTTACTGAGCAACGGTTGCGGGCGCGGATAGGTGAGCTGTTTCTGGGGAGCTTTGCCAATTTGGCCTGCGCCTTGTAGAAATCGTCGTCAGACGTTTCCGGATTTTTCATGATCGCTTTGAGTTCGGCGCGTTTTGCGGCGTACTTTGCGATTAGGCGTTCGCGCTTAAGGTTGCGCTGGACTGCGGATACTTTTGCCATGGTTATTTAAAATGGTTGTGTTGATCGTCTAGGCTGCGCCTGCGGCGGCCTCGTCGGCGGCTTTTTGCTCGGCGGAAGTTTTGCGGTAGGGCATGCCGAGGAGCTTGAGGAGCTCGCGCCCCTCATCATCGGACTTTGCAGTCGTCACAATACAGACATCCATTCCCAAATTTGTGGTGGAGCCCTCGACGGAAATTTCAGGGAAGATAGTGTGGTCTTCGATGCCGAGCGTGTAGTTCCCCTGGCCGTCGAGCTTTGTGGAAACGCCACGGAAGTCACGAATGCAGGGTAGCGCAATCATGATAAGGCGCGTCATGAAATCATACATCGCGGCCCCACGCAGAGTCACCTTAACGCCGATAGGCTGACCTTCACGCAGCTTGAAATTCGAGATACTCAGCTTTGCCTTGGTGGTGACAGGGCGCTGACCGGCGATTTTTTTAATCTCCTCGTTCACATAGGCAACATGTGCCTTGTCCGCGCTGGCGCTGAAGCCGGAATTGAGCACGACCTTTTGAATGCGCGGAATGTCGTGCACATTAGCATAGCCGAACTTTTCCTTGAGTGCGGGAACAACGGTATCGTTGTATACTTTTTGTAGATAAACTTGATTCATTTGATAAAAATCGGATTACCGACCCGATTCATTAAGAGTTAAGATGGGAAAAAGCGGGAGAGCGTGAGGTGCTTCCACCGGAAAGCAAGCAGATTTTACTCAGCTTTCTGACGTTTATCGAAGCGCTCAGCCAGCATCACATTTGAGTAGTGGATGGGAACCTCGCGCTCGACGGAACCGCCCTCAGGCTTTTCCTGGCTTTTGCGTTCAAATTTCTTGCGAACGTTCACTCCCTCAACCACCACTTTTTCACCGGGTTTGACGGATAAGACCTTGCCACGTTTGCCTTTTTGGGAGCCGCTGATGACAACGACTTCGACGTTTCTTTTAATTGTTTGTGCCATAATCTTAGAGCACCTCAGGTGCGAGGGAGATGATTTTCATGTACTTGGCGCGGAGCTCACGGGCGACCGGTCCGAAGATACGGGTACCGCGCGGATTTCCGTCGGCATTGAGAATGACGACCGCGTTTTGGTCGAAACGAAGGGAACTACCATCGGCACGGTGGATAGGATAGCGGGTGCGCACAACAACTGCACGGACGACCTCACCCTTTTTGACAGCACCGTCGGTGGAGGCTTCCTTGACGTTACACACGACAATATCGCCGACCGAAGCGGTCCGTTTGCTTTGGCCGATCCGGCGGATCATCTCCGCGGATTTCGCGCCGGTGTTATCGGCGACATTTACTCGACTGTTCATCTGGATCATTACAAAAATCTCCGTTATTGGATGGTTATAAATACTCGGAATTCCGATAGGGAAATCAGTCGAGAGTGGGTGCGGTTTCAACGACGCGCACGACGCGCCAGCGCTTTAGCTTACTGAGCGGGCGGGTTTCCATGATCTCAACCTTGTCCCCGATGTTACACTCGTTTTTCTCGTCGTGTGCGTGCACAACGGTCCGGCGGCGCACTTCCTTGCGGTAGAGCGGGTGAGGCATTTTGTAGAAGTAGGTGACTTTGATGGACTTGTCACCCGAGCGGGTCGTTACGGTGCCAACGAGGTCTTTACGATTGTTACGGGATTCCATGATAAGGAAGGTGCTTTAAAGTTTGTGATCAATGATCAGGCGCTTGCGCTGACCAGTTTCTTTTCAGTAAGGATGGTTTCAAGCCGGGCGATTTCACGCTTGAGGGCCTTGAACTCATGAGGGTGCTCGACTTGTCCGGTTTGTTTGCGCAAACGAAGGTCACCGTGTGTTTTTCGAGTCTCGCGGAGCTTTTTTTCGACTTCGGCCTGAGACATTTCGCGAATTTCTGATGTTTTCATTACAATATTTCTCCTTTTTAGAGAGGTTTAAATTTCGTCGCGGGAAACAAAGCGACACCGGAAAGGAAGTTTGGTGTCTGCCAGGCGAAGGCTTTCGCGGGCGACCGTCGCTGAACAACCGCCGACCTCAAAAAGCATGGTTCCCGGGCGGATCACCGCGACCCATTTTTCGACCGAGCCCTTACCCTTACCCATCCGGGTTTCAGCGGGTTTTTTGGTCACGGGCTTGTGAGGGAATACGCGGATCCACACCTTGCCCTTACGTTTCATATTACGGGTGATGGCGACACGAGCAGCTTCAATCTGCTGGGCTGTCATACGGCCGCGGTCTAGTGATTGGATACCAAAATCACCAAAGGAGATGGCATTTCCGCGCTGGGCGGTACCGTAGATACGGCCCTTGTGGACCTTGCGAAATTTGGTTCTGGATGGGATGGTTGCCATGGTCTGATTCCTTAAATGCTTATTCTAAAATGTTAAATCCGCAGATGCTCAGCGCTCAGCCTCGTCTTTGAGACAAAGCCAGCACTTTACGCCGATGATACCGTACACGGTGCGGGCCTCAGCGAAGCCGTAATCGATGTTTGCGCGGAGTGTTTGAAGAGGGACCCGGCCTTGGCGCTGTTGCTCAGTACGGGCAATGTCTGCCCCACCCAATCGTCCGGAGATCTGGATACGGATACCATCGGCACCCATCGACATGGAAGTCTGGACTGCGCGCTTCATGGCCCGACGGAAGGCAATGCGACGCTCCAACTGGAGGGCGACATTTTCAGCGACCAACGGAGCGGAAAGGTCGGGTTGTTTAACCTCTTGAATATCGAGCATGACCTCGCGCCCAACGATCTTGTTAAGATCATCTTTGAGCTTTTCCAACTCCGCACCCTTGCGGCCGATAACCACACCCGGGCGTGCGGTGAAGAGCTTGACGCGAATTCGGTTGGAAGCCCGCTCAATAAAAATCCGCGGAACCGCAGCGTAGCGCAGTTTATCGGTCAAGACCTTACGGATATCGTAATCTTCCTTAACGAAGGTAGGGAAATCTTTTTTGCCGGCGTACCAGCGGGAATCCCAGTCGCGGGTGACAGCAAGGCGAAAGCCAGTCGGATGTGTTTTTTGTCCCATAATGGAGTGATGCTAAATGGTTACGCGTTGTCGGAAAGGACGATGCGGATATGGCTGGTGGACTTTTTGTAAGGATGAGCCGAACCACGTGAGGCCGGGCGAAAACGCTTGAAAACCGGACCATCTTCAACGATAGCCGACTCGATGGTGAGTGAGTCACCAGACAAATTATTATTGTTCTCGGCGTTAGCGATCGCGGACTGCAGCGTTTTGCTGACGAGCCTCGCGGACTTGCGCGGAATAAACTTGAGGATTTCGACGGCTTCGGCCGCGTTACGCCCCTGGATCGAACGTGTGATCTCGCGCACCTTGCGGGGCGACATGCGAGCGTGTTTGGTGTATGCTTGGACTTGCATTGGAATATCTTGGTCGGGTGTTTAAAGCGTTTTCAGGCGGGCAATATCTCCCGCTTCAATAATTTGAGATGGAGCGAGGCCGAGGATCAGCGCTGCTGCGTGATGTCGGGTAACCTTTACAATAATGACTTCACCAATGGTCTCGTTTCCACGAACCACCCGACAAAGCATACCGTTTTGGAAACCGACGTCAGCCCCTCCAGAGAGCAGAACAAAATCTGCATTCGGCGAGCTTTCCACCGAATGAACGGCGGCGGTGTTGGGATTGAAGAGCGGTCCTTGAACGAACGAGGGCACACTTTGCGCAGCGTGTGCGCCAGCAACCCCGGTCAACAGGGTAGCAGACAACAAAAGCCGAGCGAAAAATGTGAACCTCAAATTCATTACAAACCTCTATTTCTTACCTACGCCTTGGTGGGCCTTGAAAGTACGGGTTGGTGCGAATTCACCGAGCTTGTGACCGACCATGTTCTCGGTGACATAGACCGGCAGAAAGCTGCGACCATTGTGCACATTGAAGTTCAGGCCGACAAAGTCGGGAGTGATGCTGGAGCGGCGGGACCAGGTTTGGATCGGTTTACGATCGTTGCCTGCCTGCGCTTTTTCTACCTTCCGCTGGAGGGAAGGATCCACAAAGAAACCTTTTTTAATAGAACGTGCCATAACTTAAATTCCTTACCTTTTCTTAACTTTGCGGCCGTTGCGACGCACCACGATTTGAGAGTTCGAAGGATTCGAACGTTTCCGTGTCGGGAATCCCTTGGAGAGCTGACCCCAAGGTGACTGCGGGTGTCCACCACCGGAGGTACGGCCCTCACCACCACCCATTGGGTGATCCACAGGATTCATGGCCACACCGCGTACGCGGGGACGACGTCCCAACCAGCGATTACGGCCAGCCTTACCGAGGACTTGGTTTTGGTGCTCGTGGTTACCCACCTCGCCGATGGTTGCGCGGCAGGCAGGGCTGAGGTAGCGAATTTCACCACTTGGCATTTTGATCGTTGCGCGTTGCTCATCCACGTTTACCAACTGGGCGGATTGACCTGCGGAACGGGCGATCTGAGCGCCACGGCCAGGATGTAACTCGATCGCATGGATCTTGGTCGCTGGTGGGATGACCGCCAAAGGAAGCGAAAACCCGGGAGAGAACTCGACGCGCTCATTTACGCTAATCAGGGTATCCCCCACCTTCACTCCACGAGGAGCGAGGATGTAGCGCTTTTCACCATCAGCGTAAGCGAGGAGGGCAAGGTTGGCGGAACGATTTGGATCGTACTCAATCGCCTGCACCTTCGCCGGAATATCCAGCTTGTCGCGACGAAAATCAATCTGCCGATAGAGGCGCTTGTGGCCACCTCCACGACGACGTGAAGTGATGCGTCCGTAGCAATTTCGACCCTTCTTAATGTGCTTGCTCTTGGTGAGCGCACGTTCCGGGCGTTTGGTTGAGACCTCCTGACGATTCCGGATGAGGAACCGTTGTGATGGGGTCAGTGGTCGTGATTCGATGAGAGCCATGGGAAATTTCCTTTCAGTGCGTTATGCGAGATCGATGGAATCGCCCTCTTTCAACGTAACCATCGCCTTGCGACGACCGCCAGTGGTTGTGGTGACACCGCGACGCTGACGGTCCCGCTTCACTTTGGGCTTTTGGTTGAGAACGTTCACCTTGGTTACCGTTACGTTGAAGGTGGCCTCAACAGCGCGGGCAACTTCCTTCCGATTGGCACTTTGTGCGATTTCGAAAGTGTAGGTGTTGTGGTTCGCAGAGAGAATCGCGGCCTTTTCAGTCACGCGGGACTCGAGTAAAATTTTGTCTGTACTGATCATGCTTCACCTCCTTGGGCGCGGGCGATAATGGTTTGGATGCCCTTCTCACTGAGGAGAATATGGCGAAAGCGAACGACATCGAGTGCGCTCAGGTGGGCGGCTTCAGACAAGGAAACGCGCTCCACATTACGCGCAGCGAGGGCGGTATTGTCGGTAAACTTATCGTCCACCACGAGAATCTTACCTTCGGGCAAGCAGGTGTTGAGCACCTTCACGAACAAGCGTGTTTTTGGTTCGCTTGTTTCGAGAGACTCGATGACAGAGATCCCGCCCTCGGAAGCGCGGTCGAAGAGCGCGCGCTGGAAGGCGAGCTTGCTCATCTTGCGGTTGACCTTTTGTGAATAGTCACGAGGACGAGGTCCGAAAGTAACGCCACCTCCACGATACTGTGGTGCCTGAGCCTGTCCCTGACGGGCGCGGCCGGTACCTTTTTGGCGGAAGGGTTTTTTACCCGATCCGCGCACTTCGGCACGTGTTTTAGTGTGGGCGTTGCCCTGACGTTTGTTGGCTTGGTTAGCGATAACGACCTGGCGGAGCGCCGCCAGTCCCTTGTCTCCCTCGAGTGTCGGGAAACCGTCGAATTCGCGCTCTTCTGAGGAGCTACCGTCTGCAGTGAAAACCTTGAATTTCATAATATAAGCTTCCTTTCCTTATGCCTTGGAGGTTTTCTGCTTCTTTGCAGTACGCACGGCAACTTGGCCGCCGCGAGTACCGGGGATACTCCCTTTAACCAGAATCAGATTCTTTTCCGGAATAATCTTCACAATTTGAAGATTTTGAACGGTGCGCTGCACGTCCCCCATATGGCCGGGCATTTTCTTACCCTTGATGACGTGTCCGGGCCATTGGCAAAAACCGTAGGAACCACCGCGGCGGTGAAACATTGAACCGTGAGAGGCAGGACCTCCGGCGAAACCGTCGCGCTTCACGACACCCTGGAAGCCGCGCCCCTTACTGGTACCGATAATATCGATCTTTTGGCCCTCCTCAAAGCGTTCGACGGTGAGCACATCTCCGCAGTTCAAACCGTGATCGGCGTCTGCGCGAAATTCCTGAAGTTCGGAGACCGGGTCAACCCCAGCCTTCTTGAGGTGCCCGCGGGCAGCCTTAGAAAGACGGTGCTCTTTTTGAGGACGGTAGCCGATCTGGACAGCATGGTAGCCATCCTTTTCGGTCGACTTGACCTGGGTCACCGGGCAAGGGCCCGCTTCAATGACAGTGACGGGGATCAAACGCCGGTCGGCGTCGAACACCTGAGTCATGCCTATCTTTTTACCTAGTAGGGTTACTTTCATGGGACTAAGCGGCAGGTGGAAAAATCCGTTTAAATGACCTGCTTTAGTGGTTAATAATCTGTATTTTGGGCTACGCTATATCGAGCAAGCTATACGAAGTTGGGAAGATGAAAAGCGGCCGATAATCTAGACATTGATCGTAATGTCAACACCTGCTGGCAAATTTAGCTTTTTTAATTCGTCGACCGTTGCGGCCGTCGGCTCGAGGATGTCGATCAAGCGTTTGTGCGTGCGCACCTCGAACTGATCCATCGACTTTTTGTCGACGTGCGGGGAGCGATTCACCGTCAGACGCTCAATGCGTGTCGGCAAGGGCACAGGTCCGGCGACGCGGGCACCGGAGCGCTTGGCAGTTTCAACAATATCAGAGGTCGACTGGTCGATGACACGGAAGTCGAAGCCTTTGAGGCGGATGCGTATACGTGGAGAACTCATGAATGAAAAAAGGTTTAGGTGCGTGCGGGGACGCGTTCGGTGGTTTCTACGATCGTGTTTACGATATTGGTGGGAACTGGTTCGAAATGAGACGGGGTCATCGAGTAGGAGGCGCGACCTTTGGAAAGGGAACGCACGTCGGTCGAATAGCCGAACATTTCAACGAGAGGGACATGGGCGGAAACAACACAGAAGCCAATTTTTGGCGTCATGCTCTGAATCTGCCCGCGGCGACGATTGAGATCCCCCATGATATCGCCTTGATATTCATCGGGTGTTTCGATCTCAACCTTCATTATTGGCTCAAGTAAAACGGGTTTGGCAAGCTTCATTGCTTCCTTAAGCGCAAATATTCCGGCCATTTTGAAAGCCATTTCCGATGAGTCGACATCGTGGAAGGAGCCATCGTACAAAGTGACCTTAAAATCAACGACCGGATAACCGGCGATCACTCCGTTGTTGGCGGCCTCATAGATACCGTCAATGGTCGGTTTTATAAATTCTTTCGGGATCGCACCCCCGACCACGGCGTTGACGACTTCGATCCCCTTGCCTGCTTCCTGGGGTTCGAGGCGGATCATCGCGTGCCCGTACTGGCCGCGTCCGCCGGACTGACGGATAAACTTCCCTTCTGCCTGAGAAGATCCGGTAATCGTCTCGCGATAAGCGATTTGAGGACGGCCCGATTCGGCGGACACTTTAAACTCCCGGAAGAGGCGGTCGCGGATGATCTCAAGGTGGAGCTCCCCCATTCCCGCGATCAAGGTTTGTCCGGTTTCCTCATTGGTCTTCACCAAAAAAGTTGGATCTTCTTCGGCAAGGCGCTGGAGACCGGTGGACATCCTTTCCTGGTCAGCGGACGTTTTCGGCTCGATGGACATGGAAATGACCGGCTCGGGAAAAGTTGGTGGCTCCAGCCGAACGTCAAAATCTGCCGACCGGATGGTGTCTCCGGTAACGACATCGCGCACCCCAACGATTGCGCAAATGTCACCCGCGAAAGCGGTTTCGATATCGTCCCGCGCGTTTGCTTTCATCATCAACAATCGGGAAATGCGTTCGGTCTTGCCAGTTCTGGGATTGTAGAGGGCCGCACCTTTGCTAAGCGTTCCGGAATAGATTCGAAAGAATACCAACTTACCGACAAAGGAGTCGGCCATGAGTTTAAAGGCGAGCCCCGCAACCGGCCGATTATCGTCGGCCACTATTTCCACGGGCTCCCCACGCTCGTTCTCTCCCCGCATGGGAGGAAGGTCCAAGGGCGAAGGAAGGTAATTAACAACGCATTCGAGCACGCGTTGGACGCCTTTATTTTTGAAAGCACTACCGGGAATGACGCCCACAAAGCCGAGCCCGATGGTGGCCTTACGCACCGCGCGGCGGAGTTCATCCACCGATAGGGTTTCGCCACCGAGGTATTTGTCGGCAACGGTTTCATCAAAATCCGCGAGGGCAGCGATCAGGGACTCGCGATGTTTGGCAACCGCCTCCGCTTGCTCAGCCGGGATCGGTAAGCTATCGAACTTAACTCCGGAAATATCAGATTCGTCGTAAACGATGGCTTCCTCGGAAATCAGATCAATCAAGCCCTTGAAACCTTCTTCCGCACCAATCGGAAGGTAGAGTGGATGCGCGTTCGCCTTGAGACGGGTCCGCATGGTTTCGACGGCAGCAAGAAAATCCGCCCCTGTCCGGTCCATCTTATTGACGAAGGCGATCCGCGGAACGTGGTACTTGTCCATCTGCCGCCAAACGGTCTCAGACTGCGGTTGCACACCGGCTACGGCGCAGAAGACGGCGACCGCGCCGTCCAAAACCCGAAGCGAACGCTCAACCTCTGCGGTAAAGTCGACGTGCCCGGGCGTATCGATGATGTTGATACGATGCTTAAGGTCGGCATAATCACCGCTTGCATTTGTCCACTCGCAGGATATCGCAGCGGAGGTGATGGTGATTCCCCGCTCCCGCTCCTGTTCCATCCAGTCGGTTACGGCAGCACCGTGGTGAACCTCGCCGATTTTATGAACAACTCCGGTGTAGTAAAGGATGCGTTCTGTGGTCGTAGTCTTACCCGCGTCGATATGCGCAGCGATCCCGATGTTTCGGGTATGCTCAAGCGGAAACTTACGCTTGGGCGAATTCGCACTGGAGACGACGGAAGACATGACAAAGAACGGAGGGTGCGCCAAGCGGCGCGGGTATTACCAACGCAGGTGAGCGAAGGCCCGGTTAGCCTGGGCCATCCGGTGGGTTTCTTCTTTTTTCTTAACAACGGCGCCGGTATTGTTGTAGGCATCGACAATCTCATCAGCAAGGGCTTCTTGCATGGGAACGCCCTTACGCTTGCGTGCAGTCGCGACCATCCAGCGGAAGGCAAGGCTCTGCTGGCGCTCAAAGGAGAGCTCCACGGGCACCTGATAGGTAGCACCACCGACGCGGCGGCTCTTCACCTCCAACTTGGGGCGGGTGTTTTCGAGGGCACCGATAACGAGATCGACAGGATCCCCTTTGCCCAGCTTTTCACTGACCTTCTCAAAAGCACCATAAACGATGCGCTGAGCAACGGTGCGCTTGCCGCGCTCCATGATCATATTGACCAGACAGGTAACTAAAGGGCTGTTATAGCGAGGATCCGGAACGAGCGGCCTCTTTTCGGCTTGGCGACGACGTGACATTGTAAGAACTGGGTTAAATGGATATTACTTGGCGGCCTTCGGGCGTTTGACGCCGTACTTGGAGCGGCTGCGGCGACGTTTTTCGACACCGACACAGTCAAGCGCACCACGGACGATGTGGTAACGGACACCCGGAAGGTCCTTCACACGTCCGCCACGCACCAGCACGATGCTGTGCTCTTGGAGATTGTGCCCTTCATCAGGGATATACGCAATCACCTCGGTTCCGGTCGTCAGACGAACTTTGGCCACCTTACGGATAGCGGAGTTCGGCTTTTTAGGGGTACGAGTCATCACCTGAACGCATACACCACGGCGAAACGGGTTTGAGCGCAAAGCTGGAGACTTCGTCTTTTCCTTCTGCACAAGGCGAGGATTACGGACTAACTGATTGATTGTTGGCATAGGTGTCTGGGCACAAATTGAGAGAGAAAGGGCAAGAAAGTAGCCTTTTGAAAATTCTAAGCAAGAAATTTATTGAAAATTTTTGGTCTCAACAGTGGACCGCTCGGTCGGAGGCTGCTTCGGTGGATGCTACGTCGGGAGACTTGCGGTGACTCGCTGTATTAAATAGCGTGCTTATGAAAGATGATTCCATCGCTCAAAAAGTTGTTTCCGTCGCCGGTTTTCCGCATCGTCCGAGTCCTGGTCCTCGCCTACCTCGGTTTGGTGGGGATAATGCTCATTTTCCAGCGGCAATACATCTACTACCCTAGTCATGCGGACTCAGCAACCCTTGAGGCAGAGGCAAGGCAGGAGGGCTTGGTGCCTTGGCTCGACGCGCAAGGGGGCCGAATCGGCTGGACCTATTCTTCTCCGGACGGGAGTGAGGGCACGCTGCTGATCTTCCACGGCAATGCCGGTCATGCCCTGAACCGCGTTTATTATACGGAACGGTTTGGGCGGCTTGCAAAGCGTCCCGCCTTTCGCGAGATCCGCTTATTCGAGTATCCCGGCTACGCGGACCGCGCCGGGCGGCCCTCGGAGGCAACCTTTGTGGAAGCTGCCCAGCACGCTTTCGATGAGCTGATCGGCAACCCTAGCTCCAGCGGCCCTCACTACCTCCTTGGGGAGTCCCTCGGCAGTGGTGTTGCCACACACCTCGCGGCATCCCGAGGCGAGCACATTTCCGGCCTGCTTCTGATCACCCCTTTCACTCGTTTGTCAGACGTTGGCCAAGTACACTTTCCCTTTTTACCGGTGCGCCTGCTCCTGCGCGACCACTTTCCGAACGCTCAAAACCTTGAGCACTTTGAGAGCCCGGTAGTCATCCTCACCGCCGAACATGACGGCGTGGTACCGGCCCGCCTGGGCCGACAACTCTACCTCGGTTTGGACGGCCCGAAACAGCTTTTTGAAATCGCGGGGGCCGACCACAATACGCTCTTCCACCGGGTGCCGACGAAGACTTGGATCGAAGCCATCCAGTTTTTGCGCGCGGGTGACTAAGCAAGCGAAGCGCTGCCGCCC
>PWZW01000105.1 GCA_003567255.1 Puniceicoccaceae bacterium
AAGTTTTCGAGTATGTTAAATTGCCTTGAGGTATTTTCCGAACGCTCGATGTATCTGCCCATCCAGTAAAGTGACTCTGCGACGCGACTACTGATGGAATGCCGCAAGCCGGGAGCGCTTCCGTGCATGTGCATCCCTGAATCTTCAACTTGGGAGACCGCGACAAAAGTGTCTTTTATTTTTCGGCTTCGCAGGCTTAGGCGTCGCTCGTGCCCAAGGCCACTGGCACTCAAGGACTGCGTTAAACCACCGGGTAGCACGCAGGGACGGTCACCGAGCAAAAAATATACACGAAGAAAATAAGCTGATGGCTGGAAACCTCCACGTTCATAGGTGGGTATGCCCGGCACGTCCGGCCTGACTTGCGCCACAAAATGCTCCGGATGCTGCTTGGCAACCCGCTTGAGCTCTGCGTGGGTGGCAGGGACCCTATCTCGTCCACACGTCTGCCAAAAATAGTCGTGATCCTGGGTCGGCCTTAGCTCGTACGCGTCCCCCATCTCCTCGACAAATTGGCGTTGGTCAGGGTCTGCAAGATTAAAGGAGCGTACTGATTTTAAGCTCGAAGCCTGGCTCGTGTAATAACTGACGATGCGATCCATGTAGCGGAGAATCGCACGGTTATCGGCCACACCGGAACCAAGGGCATTGACCACCGCCACATTGCCCTTGCGGACGACGTTGGCGAGGCCCGGAATTCCCGCCATTCGGTTTGCAGGGATGGCGATGGGGTCGATTGAGGCTGAATCCACCCTTCGATAAATCACATCAATCCGCTCAAGCCCGCGGATCGTTTTCAAGAAAACAAGGCTATCGCGAACCAACAAATCCCGCGGTTGAGCGATGGAAATACCCATTTGTCGGGCTAAAAAACCTGCCTCAAAAAAGGCCTGTCGTAGATCCCCTTGGGTAAGCAGGACGACGTGTGGGTTTTCGGCCGTTGATTGCGCCCGCAGCAGCTCCGTTAGACGAGTCGTGAACGTGGCCACCGGTGAAACCATCCCATCCCGAAAAAGCTCCGGGACGATCTGGGATAAAATCCGCCGATTTTGTAGTACGAAGGACAAGCCAAATGGTGTGCCGAGGTGGTGATCGAGGACCTGCCACTGCCCTTCGGCGGTGCGCACCAAGTCGAAAGCGCCAAATTTACAGGCCACGCCGTCCGCGGGTTGAAGTGACACAAGTTGCCGGTGATAAGCGGGATCTCTTAACACAATATCAAAAGGAAGGACCTTTTCGCGCAAAATATTCTGATCTCCGTAGATATCTTTAAGATACGCATTCAAGGCCTTGGCTCGCTGAATAACCGCGCCTTCCAAATAGGCCCACTCATCCTCCGGGATGCTGTTGGGGAAAAGGTCGAGCTCCCAATCTGCCGTCGGACGCGAGGTGCGACGCTTGGTCCGAGGACGTACACTTTCAGCTTGCAAGCCGAGTTCGGCGACTGCACCCGCCAAGCGTCCCTGCCGACGCTTCAATTCAGGACGAGACATGGCATTAAAAGCTTCGAGCAGGTTTGCGGAAGCCCCGCGCAGATACGCGCCTTCAGGAGCGGGACAATACTGGAAATGATTCATCAAGAAGGTTGCTGTGCGAAGGATGAAAAGGTACGAAAAATTAAATACTCCCGTCCCTCTCGAAGGTTACCCTCATGAGGAATCTTTCCATCCTCGAACAGCCTTGGTTGAATTCATCGCCGTCGAGCGCGGATGATATGATTTGGCTGCGCAAGCCCGAGAGGCCGGATGTGCTGGCGACTGGACTGCACGTATGCGTTTTTGACCGAACTGTATGGATCAAAGGCATTGTCTGTTGCCGCTTGATAGGCGTCCAACAACCTTGGTGAAGCGTTGACAAACTCCACCGCGTCCAAGCTGATCCGTACGGCCTCATCATCAATTACGGTGTACGGCTTGTGCCAAGGACTCACCGTACGATTACCCAATATACCCAAGGCATCTCTGGTCGTAGACGGGCCCACAAACGGAATCACAATATAAAACCCCTCACCCATACCGTAAGCACCGAGTGCACTCGCAATTGTCTGTGGGGCGGGACGCTCCAGGCCTTCGATGCGGTCTGCCGCATTTTTAAAGCCACCCAAGCCCGCAGTGGTATTTACAATAAAACGCTCACTTTCAATCCTCGCAGTATCGAAATCACCCTGCACCACATTGCTCACAAAGCGTACCGGGAAACGCAGATTTCTAAAGAAGTTACCCAGCCCCCGTTCGACCGGATCCGGTACGACCTTAGTGTATGCGTCGGACACCGGATCCAGCACATTTAGATACACAAAATCGTTGAATGAAAAGACTGCGCGATTGAACGGTTCAAGCGGGTCTGAGATCTCAACCGTGTCGAAAAAGTCATCGTCGAACAAATCGTCCTCGGTCAGAAAATCGGCCTCCTCCTGAGCACCTACCGAACTGAGCGCAGTGCAAAGGAGGCATACGCCGCCAAGGATGCTTAGTTTTCCAAGGTTCATAGCTCGACCTCACCCTTTGCTGCCATACCCCGCAAGCGCTCAATCAGCTCCTCAGGCGTACCCCGCCGGAAATGATCATCAAACTGCTGGCGGTAATTCGAAACCATGCTAACGCCCTCTGCCACGACATCAAAAACCTCCCAACCCGAGGCCATCCGTCCCAAGCGATAAACCAACTGGAAGGTCTGCCCATTTGCCACAACCGTCGATGGGATTTCGATACGGTTGCGACCAATTTCAACGACTGAGCCATAAGAAATCTCTGGCTTCGCCTCTCCCGAAAAACCTTCTACGTAGGCGGTGATGAGCGTCTCAGTAATGAGGTCAACCACTTCAGCCTGCTGCGACTC
>PWZW01000075.1 GCA_003567255.1 Puniceicoccaceae bacterium
AGCAAGCGGGCGCAAAGTTTCTTTGGGCTCGGCCAAACAAACCGTTACATTCACGCCATCGCACCGCTCGCAGATTCTCGCCGCAGCGATCAAGGCGTCACCTGCATTGTTGCCTTTGCCCGCCAGAATGAGTAACGCCAAAGGTTTCGGTAAGGGGCGCAACTCGAGAAAATCCTCCAGTACAGATCGCGCGATTCCCCGGCCCGCCGCTTGCATTGCGCTCCATGCGGCGGAATCATCCTTTAATAGATTGGTTTCGACAGCTTTCGCTTGCTCGCAGCTCAGAATCGGATGGGCAAATGTACCTGGGTGCATTCATCCAAGTTAGCCATGAAGAGGCCAACTGGACAAGCTAAAGGATGGCACCCCGGCTCAAACAAGACCGCGCATGCGTTTTTTCATTTCCCTGACAGCCTCTTCCACCCCGGTCATCAAGGCTCTGCTGACCAAGGTGTGTCCGATGTTCAGCTCATTAATGTGAGGCACCGTCATGATTTCTGCGATGTTTGTGTAATTGATACCGTGGCCCAAATTTACCACCAAGCCGCCTTGATGGGCCAAATTTGCAGCTGCCACTAATTTGTTAAGTTCCGCCGACCTTTGAGGACCGTAGTACGCATTAGCGTAGGCACCTGTGTGTAACTCAACTACCGGCGCTCCAACGGAAACGGCTACCTCAATCGCGGCACCGTCCGGATCAATAAAAAGACTGGGCTCAATTCCCTTCTCCAAGACAGCTTCGACAACTGCCCGCACCCGATCGCGCTGACCGAGGACATCCAGCCCACCTTCGGTTGTGACTTCCTCACGGTTTTCCGGCACGAGGCAAACCGCATCCGGCAAAAGATCCCGGGCAAAATCGATCATTTCCTTGGTGCAAGCCATTTCCAAGTTAAGCCGGGTAGAGATGAGATCCCGAGCCCGGCGCACATCTGCCTCGCTCACGTGTCGACGATCCTCCCGCAGGTGCATGGTTATGCCATCTGCACCCGCTCGCTCCGCAAGCAAAGCAAACAAAACAGGGTCCGGCTCGACGGCCTGTCCTGCCTCGCGAGAGGCCGTACGGTAGCGGGCTTGACGCAGGGTCGCGCAATGATCGACATTCACGCCGAGGAGAACTTGGGATGCTTTCATTTAGTTCAAAGCTTGCTCCTAAGCGTCGAAAATTGCAACGTCCGGAGTATGCGGAACAAGGAAAACCTCCATTTTCCTTGTCATCAGTCCCTTTTCTGCAAACTTTCTTCCTTTTTCAAAACGCTATGGCGCAAACCAAGAAAACTCCCGCAAAAAAGACAAAAGCTGGCTCGTCCAAGGCTAAAGACTTTAGCAAGTCTCCGGCAAATAAGCCGCTGGATAAAGAAGCAAAGATTGAGCTTTTCAGGCAAATGGTTGCGATCCGTCGCTTCGAAGAGCGCTCGCTGCGCGCCTACAACCAAGGAAAAATCGGCGGCTTTCTGCATTTGTACATCGGACAAGAGGCTGTTGCCGTCGGTGCCGTTTCTCTAATGGAGGACAACGATCACATCATTACCGCATATCGTGACCACGGTCATGCACTGGCGGTAGGGATGAGCATGAATGAGTGTATGGCCGAGCTCTACGGGAAACACACAGGTTGCTCCAAAGGCAAAGGTGGCTCGATGCACTTTTTTGCGCCCGACAAGCGCTACTGGGGCGGGCACGGCATCGTCGCCGGGCAAACTCCCCTCGGTGCCGGTCTCGCATTTGCGCTCAAATACAAGGGCATCAAAGGGTGTAGCCTCTCTTTCCTCGGCGATGGTGCGGTCAACCAAGGTGCGTACCTCGAAACGCTCAATCTTGTCGCCCTATGGGATATTCCAGCGATCTTCGTGATCGAAAATAACGGTTACTCCATGGGCACCAGCCAAGGCCGATCCTCCGCGATGCCCGGATTAGCCGAGCGCTCCGGCGCTTTTGGTATCGAATGGGCAGTTTGCCAAGGGCATGATGTGTATGAGGTAAGAGATACGCTGGATAAGGCAATGAAGCACGCTCGCGATAACTCAAAGCCGTACATTGTCGAAATTCAGACTTACCGCTACCGAGGCCACTCCGTGGCCGACGCGAATCACGAGAAATACCGCAGTAAAGAGGAAATCGAAGAGTACAAGCGGACCAAAGACCCGATTAATGTCTTCCGCGAACAGCTTATTAAAGAAAAAATCCTGACAGAGGATAAAGCCAAAGAAATCGATAAGGCCATGAAAGCGGAAGCGGAAGCTTCGGCCCAGTTTGCCGAGGAGAGTCCCATCGCACCCGTATCGGAAATCACTACCGACGTTTACTGGGAGGTGGATAACGACACCGAAAACAAGCTTCAGGGACGGTACTTCTTCAACGACTAAGTCCGCACCCACACACACAGCACAAATTTTTAAGCGAAAGCCACCATGCCACTTATTACCTACCGTCAAGCCATCCGCGAAGCTCTAGCCGAAGAGCTGCAGCGCGACGAAAATGTTTTCATCATCGGAGAGGAAGTCGCCCAATATAACGGTGCCTACAAGGTTACCGAGGGTCTTTGGGACCGCTTTGGTGATAAGCGCGTGATTGATGCCCCGATCAGTGAGGCCGCCTTTTCCGGCATGGCGATCGGTGCTTCCATGTTGGGTTGTCGTCCAGTGGTTGAGTTGATGTTTTGGAGCTTTTGCTATGTCGCCTTCGACCAGCTCTTTAACAACGCTTCCTTCTGCCGATACATGTCCGGAGGCTTAATGAACTGCCCCATCGTTGTGCGCGGACCCGCAAACGGAGGGACAAATGTCGGCGCAACCCATTCCCACACTCCGGAAAACCTTGTCGCCAACCACCCGG
>PWZW01000136.1 GCA_003567255.1 Puniceicoccaceae bacterium
ATTCTCCGCCAAGTTCACATCGAAGGGTCGTAGCTTTTGCGCCTGGCGATAGGCGGCGATGGCACGGCCCATCTCTCCCCCTTTGAACCATGCGTTTCCCGCGTTGTAGAAGGCTCTACCGGGACGCAGTCCGGAACGACCGATCGACTCGTATTTCAGGGCGGCCTGCGCATAGCGAGCGGTGGCGGGCTCCTCCGCATTCTCAAAAGTCTGCGCCTCAGCAAACAAAGCCTCGGCTTCCTTCCATTCGTCCGCGCGGACGTTGTGCGCAAACACCGTAAGCAAGAGGCAGAAAATGAGAGCGTTTCGGACGGTCGTCGCCATGATTCGTTTGGCGTGCTGGTTCAGGGCCCGCCACTTAACAGTGTGCGGACGCTCACTATAATTCGTGGCATCCACAGACTCGTGTATCTCCAGGAGGGCAAGCATGTCAGCCTCATCTGTACCCATTTCACGAAGGGCGATTTCCGTATCGCCACGCGTCCATGCTCGACCGTCGGCGTCAAAGGTAACGGCCATTAGGTGGATGAAGGCCGCCCATTTTTCTGGACTTCTCTCGGGCAGTTTTCGGAAAGCCCGGTAAGCCTCCGCCCTCAATCGATACCTTTCATCCAAAGCACGGCGACGGCGCTCTTTGGCCAGAGGTAGGCAAACGGCGAAGATAATCGGAGCGGCTATGAGTAATGGCCAAAACGAGGCGCGCACGCCTAGAAAAAAGGAATTTAAAATTTCGCTCATGGGATCAATCTCGAGGTTATGCCAGATGCCGGCTGGGTTATCCGTCAGAGGAATAGTCCTCCCTTCGAAACTTTGACGGGAAATGTGATGACGGCCATCGCTCGGCTTCACGCTGAGAGGCACGCTTTCCGTTCGACGGACTTGATAGGTGCCTGCTTCCGGATCGAAAACTTTAAAACTAAGCTCCGGGAAAGCCTGGACTGAAGTACTTAAAACCCGCAACCGGGAACGAAAGATCGTGCCGTCCTCATCCCATTCCTGAGTCCAATGGCCATCGATAAAAAAGCGTTCGTCCAGCGCCTCCTGCCGATCGAGCTTTGGGCGTGTCCACATGCCGTGCGGTGCATCGCCGCTGACCTGAATACTGACTTCCATCAAATCACCCACGCCGACGGCATCCGGGGAAAGCGAGACCACGAGCTCCACAGGCGCAAACCATCCAGAAAAGCTTCCGTCCGTATCGGCGGGCAAAGCTTTCACCTCGATGGTCTGTGCCGCGGACTCAACGTAAACCCGGCGATAGCGGTCGCCTGGACCCATCCCTTCGAAAAAGCTGTTGTTAAAATGGGCGGCGTACATGCCGAACCGACCACGGGGAT
Source organism: Puniceicoccaceae bacterium (assembly GCA_003567255.1). Taxonomy (GTDB): domain Bacteria; phylum Verrucomicrobiota; class Verrucomicrobiia; order Opitutales; family Coraliomargaritaceae; genus T3Sed10-183. Next base: position 1,338 of record PWZW01000136.1, read on the forward strand.
GCTCAATCACTGCAATATTCAAACGCGTCGCGGGTAATTTATAAGTCCCCGGTTTACTGAAGCGCAGATAGATGGGTAAACTCACTGTACCCAGAAGGTTGCGCTCACCCGGCACCATTTCGCGCGTCGCAATCGTACGGCGTCCACCGATGGGAAAGCCTACCTGACTTGATTCGGCACCGGTGTGCCGGGGGACGAACACTTCAATGTCGGGATGTTCAAAAAAGGCAGGATTCAGCTGTAAATCCTTCAGTGCTCTGGCTTCCAGCAGGCAGTTCCAGGTTAGGTCAACGCGCAAGACCTGCCCGACAAAGACCTCGCTTTGCGTCGGCTCAAATGCCAACGACATTTCATCTCCGGATACCTGCACCGCAGCATCGCGAGCGCCGGCGGTAGCAGCGCAGCACACTAATCCGGAGAGTAAGGAGACCATCCATCTGGCAAGCGTGTGCATCAATAGTCCCTCTCTACTTGGCCAGCATTTGCCCTGGCTCGGTTTTGTTCACGAAACTGGCGACTACCCTGCTCCTCCAGGAGAATGTCCTCCACCGAATAGTTCGGGACAGGCAGGGCCTGCATCTCAACATCCGATGCGAAGTCGGCACTGCTTGACTGTGAGCTACTCTGACCCGCACCAGCATCGCTTAGTTCCTCGCCCGCTTGAAAATCTTCGGCCGATTCATCTCCCATTTCATCTGTTGGCCCTGAGGACTCGCTCGCCTTCAGGAGGTCGAGGATCTCTCCAAGTGAATCCTCGACAGCGCGCCCTTCGCTGCGCGCAGCAGGCCAGCTCTCCCATTTTCGGTACAGCGCGAGCGCCGCCCCTTGGGCGTCAATCGCTCTTTGTAAGATCGGCAGACACTCGACAAGGAGGTTCGCCGTATCCTGCATACCCCCTTCGATGTTTGCTGTGATTTGTCGATTCAGCTCCTCCATTTGGGTCTGTATTTCAAGGCCGGCTTCCTGCATTTGCGCTTGAAACTGCACGTAAGCCTCCGCCCGTTCAGCGGCATCGCCAGGTGGCTGAGCCCCCTGGCTCGACGAGGTGCCAGCTTGCCGGGGATCCCCGGTTTTACTTTGTTCGCGCAGCTCCCTTTGTGCTCCCCAAAGGGCTTCGATGCGCTCGATCATTTCGCTCAGCCGGTCCTGCGTCCCATCGTCCAATTCACCGGCCGCAACCAAGATCTCAATGACCCGCCCCATCGAAACGACCCGGACACCCGCCCGCTCCATCTGTGGGGAGAGTCGCTTAGCCGAGAGAAACGCGTCCCGAGCGGCACGCGCATGAGCCAAGGCCTGGCTCGGTGATTCGACCGCCTCGACCTCTGCGCGCAAGGTTAGGCTAAGCCCTAGATTAAACTGTACAGCAGCCAGTACCTCTGCATTGGTTCCGTCACGTGAGGCGGCTGCGTAAAGTGCGCTGAACGACTGGGCCGCGTCTGAAGCCTCGCCTGCTTCCAACATCCGCACTGCCGC